>NZ_JAFEWC010000002.1:0-300000 GCF_017355875.1 Aridibaculum aurantiacum | reverse complement strand
TTCCAGGGGCTGAAATACACTATTAACTCCCTCACTTTGCGGAAAGGGAACAGGCACTGGGTTCGCCAGTGCCTGTCTTATTTTCTTCAGTATGTTTTCTTTTGCTGAAGTTACTTTCATGGTAATTCTGTTGAAGTAGCATCTATCACCGTTTTTTCAGGTGGAGCGCTAAGTTCACTATTCTGTTCCTGGTGTGCTACATCCAGTAGTTTCTTATCGTCGTAAGGCCTTTTACCAATTAGCTTTTCTACATCACTCTGGAATAATACTTCTTTTTCAAGAAGTTCTTTTGCCAGTATCTCAACTTCATTGCGCTTTTCAGTAAGTAGGCGAATGGTAGACTCGTAAGCAGAAGCAATCAGCTTTCTTACTTCATCATCTATTATTTTACCTGTTTCCTCGCTGTATGGTTTGGTGAAAGAATTATCTGCCTGTGGATCGTAGAAGCTGATGTTACCTACACGATCATTCATACCATAAACAGTAACCATAGAGTAAGCCATTTTGGTGATCTGCTGCAGGTCATTACTTGCACCGGTAGATATTTTACCGAAGAAGATCTGTTCTGCCGCACGTCCACCAAGGGTCATACATATCTGGTCGAACAGTTGATCTGTATTATATAGATATTGCTCTTTTGGAGTATACTGGGCGTAGCCTAAAGCTGCTGTACCACGTGGTACAATGGTAACTTTAAGCAGCGGGTAAGCATGCTCAAGGAACCAACCACAGATAGCATGTCCGGCTTCGTGGTAAGCAATGATCTCTTTCTCTTCAGGAAGAATGATCTTGTTCTTCTTCTCCAAACCACCGATAACACGATCAATAGCATCCTGGAAATCGCTCATATCAACAGCTTGCTTGTCTTTACGGGCTGCAATCAAAGCAGCTTCGTTACAAACGTTAGCAATATCAGCACCCGCGAAACCAGGTGTCTGCTCAGCCAGCTTATGAATATCTAAAGTTTCTGAGATCTTTATCGGCTTCAGGTGCACTTTGAAAATAGCTTCACGTCCTTTTACATCCGGGCGATCAATAGAGATCTGCCTGTCAAAACGACCCGGGCGAAGTAAAGCTGTATCCAGTACATCCGGCCTGTTGGTTGCCGCTAGTATGATAATGCCAATGTCCGTTCCAAATCCATCCATCTCAACCAGCAACTGGTTCAGGGTATTCTCACGCTCATCGTTACTCATTATTGCATTTCTGCCACGAGCACGACCGATTGCATCTATCTCATCAATGAAAATGATACATGGTGCTTTTTCACGAGCTTGCTTGAACAGGTCGCGAACACGGCTTGCACCCACACCCACAAACATTTCTACGAAATCGCTACCGCTAAGGCTAAAGAAAGGCACCTGTGCTTCACCTGCCATGGCTTTTGCCAGTAAGGTTTTACCAGTACCCGGAGGGCCTACCAACAGAGCACCCTTTGGAATTTTACCACCGAGCGCAGTATATTTCTTTGGGTTCTTCAAAAAGTCCACGATCTCCATTACCTCAACTTTGGCTTCGTCCAAACCGGCTACATCACCAAAATTTATGTTTACACGTGTACCTTTTTCAAATAAAGTAGCTTTCGATTTACCGATATTGAAGATACCGCCTGGTCCACCACCACCGGCAGGGCCACCCATTTTACGCATTAGCAATACCCAAAGACCCACAAAAAGCAAGATGGTAACTAATGTGTTGGCTACTGGTCCAAACCATTCGCCTTCGTTAATTACATTCTCCGGTACCTGCTGTATCTGCAGTGGATTAGCCGTAGGATCATTGTAAAACTTGGTCTGTGCAGCATTAAAACTTTCCCAGTCTGTTACAGAAAATTCGAAATGCGGTCCACGGGCAACGCCGGTAGATGGTCGCTTTATTTTCTGTGAATAGAATGGTTTGGATAATGCTTCTTTTTTAACGTAGACACGAACAAGTTCCTTGTTTTTTACAAGATCAAGTTTTTCTACATCGCCTTTAGCAAGCATCTGCTGCCTGAATTCAAGCTCTGTAGTCCTGACCGCGTCGGGTGTCATATTAAAAAACTGGGCTCCTATCAGAACCACAGCAATGATCGCATAGATCCAGTATATGCTAAACTTTGGTCCCTTCCGCGATGGTTTGTCATCGCCTGATGGGATACCTGGGATGTTTCTGATATCTCTAGGTTTTTTATCGTCTTGTGCCATAAATGTCTTCTCTGTTAGATATTTTATTCCCGTGTATGTACGGGCGAAAAAGGTTTACCCTTCGTGTTCCATGCGTTCAGCATCGCTCCACATTTCTTCTAATCCATAGAATTTGCGTGGTTCGGGTAGCATCACATGTACTACAATATTTACATAATCAATTAGTATCCATTGTAGTGCCTGGTAACCTTCATGCTTGTAAGGTAGTTCATCACATTGTTTTTTCACTTCTTCTTCTACCGATTCACCTATCGCACGTAGTTGCTGCGGGTTGGTGGCCTCACATATAATAAAAAAGTCCGCTACCGCTTCATGAATCTTACGAAGGTCGAGCGAAACAATGTTTTCACCTTTTTTTTCCTGTATGGCTTTTATGATTGTCTTAAAAAGCTTTGAGTTCCTGTTGATCTTAGTAGCCGGGTTCTTTTTCCGGTTCGACAACATTTCAAGTGGTTCCAAATAAATTCTTTTTTAAATAAGTATCAAATACAATTAAGAGGGCTTAGAATATAAACGATCAGGGATGTTTTCATCTTAGTCCAGCAACAAATTTCCGTTTGTTTTTTGGAAACCGTGTACTACCAATTGTTAAACCGGCACTTCCTTCTATAACTTCGCGGCAAAAATAGTAATTCTTTGCCACCTGTAACTCCAATAGGCACACCGCTTATACAACTGGATACTGTTGATAGTTCCAACAACTATGCCATGGCACAGGTGCAAGCCTCTTTGGCAGACCATGGTACAGCATGGCTAGCAAAGCATCAAACGGCAGGCCGCGGCCAGCGCGGAAAATCTTGGAAAGATGCCCCAGGTGAGAACCTGGCCATTAGTATAGCCGTAGTACCCCCAGGTTTGCAAATAGCTCAACAATTTTATCTAAGCATGCTGGTGGCATTAGCCTGCCACGACTTTTTCCTGGTACATGCCCCACAATATACTTGCATTAAATGGCCGAACGACCTTTATTGGAAAGACAGAAAGGCAGGCGGAATTTTAATTGAGAACGTTTTGCAAGGCGCTGAGTGGAAGTTTGCCATTATCGGCATCGGGATAAATATCAACCAGGTTTCATTTGATCCTTCTTTACCAAACCCGGTTTCGCTGAAGCAACTGACCGGGAAAACGTTTGACATTGTTAATCTGGCCAAACAGCTTTGTGGTTGCCTGGAAGCACGATGGAGACAACTAGCAGAAGGTAACCTGGCTCAAATACTGCAGGATTATAACCAACGACTGTATAAAAGCAACGAACTGGTAAGGCTTAAAAAAGACAATGCAGTAATTGAAGCAAAAGTTCTCGGCGTGAACGAACAGGGTGAGCTACTTATTTACACCGGCAGTGTGACCGCTATCCCGTTCGGTTCCGTTGAATGGATCTTGAGTTAACTGAACTCGACTCCCTGCATCACATTCACATCCCTTTCCTTCTTGCGGGCATCTACCTCAAAGCTGTTATGCTCATACCCTTTGCTGAAGGTTTCAATAAGGTATAGGAAAATGAAGCGAACAAAGCCCAGGCGCTGGTATTGTTTTACATGAGCCACTTCGTGCCGTACCCACTTTTTATTATTTAAAAATTCTTCTTTAGAGGCCTCCCACAAATGGATGGTGCTACCCAAAACCATAGCCACTTTGTTTGCTTTAAGTTGCCTGGCAGCCATTTTTGCCAGCCACGAATTCTCCTTAATTCGTACTATAGTCATTAGGATCAGGTTGAAATTGGAATAATAAGTGGGGGTAGGACGAATATATTAACTTTTTATGCTCCCCTATAGTTGCTTCCTTCTGTTTTATAAAATATGCCTGATAAGAGCAGGTTGCCACAGAGGCATGACAACAAAAACAACATCAACCGCCTAATGAATCATTCCACGCTGTTATTATTTCCTGTGCGTGATCTTTTGTGTTTGGCTTCTTAATGATCTTCCTGATTTTACCTTCTTCATCTATGATGAAAGTGGTGCGATGGATGCCATCAAAGGTCTTACCCATGAACTTCTTCTCACCCCACACATCATATTTTTGAACAATAACAAGGTCTTCATCGGCTATAAGGGGAAAAGGCAAACTGAACTTTTGCTCAAATTTTTTATGGCTTTTAACGCTATCGGTGCTAATGCCAATAACGTGGAAACCTTCTTGCTGTAGCAGCCCAAAATTGTCGCGCAGGTTACATGCCTGAACAGTACAGGTGGGTGTATTGTCGCGAGGGTAAAAAAACATTACCACCTTCTTTCCTTTATAATCTGCAAGAGAAATAGTTTTTCCATCCTGGTCTACGCCTTTAAATGCCGGAGCTTTACCGCCTTCTTTTACTGCCATGTCTTTACTTTTTTATTTTAATGATGATTGGTCGACAAATCATTTCCCTACCAGTTATGCAATTATCATGTAAACTGCATCCTGCCTGTGCCAACACCAAACAAATGAACAAATTAATTACTCTCCTACTGCTTATGTTTTCCTTACAGCTACATGGGCAGGTCAACTTGAAGCAGGTTAGAAAACAAAGTGAAAAAGTACTGGTTTATAGAACAACAGCAGCATGGGCTGAAAAGTTTATAGTGTGGGATAGCATCCCGATCAATATGTTTTTAGATGCGCCTGTGTTTGATTCTTTTCCTTCAAATGCTGTGGATGTAGAGAGGCTACCTGTAGGTAACTATGTACTTATACAGGTGATGGAAAACGATGTATTGGCAAGAATAGAAACGGTATCCAGGTTGATCGTTTACCCGGTTAATCACCAGCAGAAGATACAGCTTGATGTACGCGATGCAGATGGAAATTTCATTGAAAAGGCAGATGTGTATGTCGCCGGCAAAAAAGCAAAATATAATGCAGCATCAAGATCTTATTGGCCAAGGCAAAACAAGATAAAAGAAGCCCTGGTGAAAGTATATGCACCCGGCGATACCAATTTCGTTACACTAGAAGATGATGAATCATTTGAGGTGCCGGTTTGGAAGCAGCGTTGGAAGAATTTCACTTATAGCAAATTTGGCCGATCCTTATTGTGGTTACCTAATAATATCAAGTCGCTGTTTAAAAGGCGATATAGATATAAGAGATACAAGGCTGAAGGAACAGGTTATGTTTTATTTAACCAGCCAAAATATAAATTGACTGATACCGTAAAACTAAAAGCATTTATTCTCGATAAAAAACAAAAGCCTTCCAAGGAAAAGCTGGATGTGTTTCTTTCGTATTATGCCCGTGGAAAGAATCTCCTGCAATTGCTGGCAAATCTTGCACCTACATCACCGGGCGCTTATATCTATAGTTTTCCACTTAGCGATACATTGGTGTCTGATATCAAATACACCATCGCATTCAAAAGCAAAAAGCAGAAGACGCTGCTTAATAAAACCTTTTCTACCGAAGACTATGTACTGGATGATATTGGCAGCTATAACTTCTCATCCAATAAAACCAGTTATTACTTAGGCGACAGCTTAAGGTTTACTGCCACTGCTAAAGACGCGAATGGCAACAACCTGCTTGATGGTCAAGTGAGGCTACTGCTATTAACCTCTACAATCAATAATTATTACAAGGACAGTTTGTATGTAGCAGACACTTTATTTAATGTAGAAAAAGATCTGGTAACAACAGGCGAAACAACATTCTCCATACCATCATCCGCATTACCACATGCTGATTTAAAAATTGCAGCCAATGCTATTTTCAAAAACAGCAACAACGAGCTCCAGGAAAAAAAGCTTGAAATAGATTATAAAGTAAAAAGCGAGGAATTAGATGTAAAGTTAGTAGATGATAGCATTGTGGCTATTTTCAGAAATAATGGAAAAGAAATAGCAGCAAAAGGTTCAGTATATATTACTGGTGATTTAATTGATAAAGAAATAGAAGTATTATATCCGGTTAAATTAAAAATAGATCCACTAGCTGACAAATACTTATTCAAAGCTATTCACGAAAAAGATACCTTAAAGAACTCTACAAAGATCAACAGCCGGTATTCCCCTTCTCTCTCTCGAATTAGCCGCGGCGATACACTCGGCTTTGTATTGCACAATCCTTATAAGATACCGGTTAATTATCTCGTGCTTTATGGAAGTAATGTAATAGCTGAAGGTAAAAGTGATCACCCGGCTATTAAGTGGGAGAAAGCTATTTCGAATAAAAGAAAAATGCTGCAAGTGAAGTGGAGCTATATGTGGGGCGGAAACCACCAGCAGGGACAAGAAAACATTGGCCTGTTGTATAAACTTCTGAAAGTAGACCTGCATCATAATTCCACTGTGTTTCCCGGGCAACAAGATTCTGTGGTAGTAGAAGTTAAAGACTATAAAGGGCGGCCGGCTCAAGGAGTGAATCTTTCTGCAGTAGCATACAATGCACAATTCAAAGATGCCATACAGGTACAGGATCCGCCATACCTGGCCACATACAAAAGCAAGCGGTTGGTGTTGAGAAACAAATACGAAGTGGACGAACCAGGCGTTTCTTCCCGCTATAGCTTAGGTAAGTATGCGCATTGGAATAAAAAACTATCTACCGATACAGCCCTGTACTACCGCATGCTTTTCCCATCTACAACACCTTACGATGTAGTTACTCCTATAGCTGAATTTATACCGCAAGTGAGTGTACATGTGGTACAAAAAGGTAAGCCGCAAGAGATATATCTTCTTTACCTCAACAGACAGTTGGTGTACTACAACGGCGTAACTGATGCCATGAATTATGTTTGGCCATCGGTGCAACGATATGCGCAGGTAGGCATTCGACTTCGTAATAAATACATTCAAATAGACAGCATTTACCTGCAGCCATTTTACAAGCATGATATAGTGATTGATGTAGACAAATTGCCAGCAAAAGCGCTGGTGGAAGATCGACCGGTTCACTATACTGATGCAGAAAGAAGATTAATTGAATCATCCATTTTGCAATTAGATAATAATTATCAAACCAATTATGGTTATTTATGGCAAGCAAATAAACTGGTAAAGCTCAATGGAAACATAAGGCACCTGGTTGGTCCCTTTACTCCTATGAATTATGTACAATTTTTTGCTCCCGGTAATTTTGATATTTCATTCATCTTCGAACCCGGCTATGAGTATAATTTATCAAAACAGATAACCAGGCTAGAAAGGAAACCCATATTTCCTGCTTTACAAAAAGAGGTGCCACTAGAACATGTTTCTAAAACCAAATGGAGATTAGGCGATACACTTGTTTCGCCGCCTGTTATAAAGTATGAACCAATAAAACATGAGCCTTATTTAAAACTTACTCACTACAGTTCTTACTTGCAGCATCCAAGCAATGGAAAACTAATGTTTACGGTGAAGCAGGATACTTCTGTCAACCTCAGGTATGTAGTGCTGTACCATCCTGATTCTGGCATGAATAACCTCGTTCTGCCAGGACATACCAGGCAGATCAACAACATTAAACCCGGCATATACTCATTGCTGCTGGTAAATAAAGATTGGTCAACAGCACATGTTCGTGTACGCATTGCAGCCGATAGTACATTATGTATTCAAACACATAGAGCTGTTTATAAACCTAATAATTCAATCATAAAAAAAATATTAACGCAGTTAGATACTCCTATACCTGCACCCATAACTCAACCTGTTGTGGAGCCTCAAAAAGAAGTGTTGCGCACTTATCCTAAAGGAAATAGTAATATTATAGGAATAGTAAAAGACAGGAAAGGAGGCAATGCTATACCCGGTGGTGCTGTTAGCTTGAAAGGTATTTCATTCTCTATTGCTGCTGATATGGGTGGTAATTTTTCAATAGCCCATATTCAACCAGGCAGGTATACTTTGGTGATCTCATCATTGGGTTATGTACACAAAGAAGTGATTGTAGAAACATTCAGCAACCAAACAACAAATCTTGTTGTAGAACTGGAAGCGTCTAATATGGAATTGAATGAAGTAGTGGTAGTGGGCTATAGCAATAAAAGAATGAAGAGTATGACAGGTTCTGTAGTTACTACCAGTTCAGAAGATTTATCATTGACTTTTGCTAATGAACTCCAGGGAAGGGCTGCTGGGGTACAAGTGCGGGGAGCACCGGGTGCTGCAGATGGTTTCATTCGTATCCGTGGTGCCAGCAGCATTAATGGTGCTGCTCCTCCTATTTATGTAATAGATGGAATAATTTACAACGAGCTTCCTTTGCATATAAAGCCTGAAATGATCGGCAGCATGGAAGTGCTGAAAGATGCAGCAGCAACTTCTATCTATGGAGCAAGAGGGGCTAACGGTGTAATCCTCATAATCACCGGCGTAAAGACGCAGCGTACCGCTTTTCGTGATTATGCTTTCTGGGAACCACAACTATTCACCGATGCTGATGGTAAGGCTCATTTCACGGCAATTTATCCTGATAACATTACAGGCTGGCAAATGTTTGTACTGGCCATGGACAAGAAAAAACGTGTGGGTAAAGGCACAAGTTTTACAAGAGCATTTAAACCAGTAGCTGCACAGCTAAGCCTGCCGCAATTTCTTGTAGTTGGAGACTCTGTCAAAGTAGTTGGCAAAGCACTCAATCACACAAATGATGATTATAAAATTGAAGCTCGTTTTATCTATAATAAAGCCACTGCGCCACCATCTGTTTTCGATCTTAAGGCAGCCTCTTCAGTTATACAACAGCATGTAGTTGCGCCTGCTACTACTGATACCGCAACCATTGGATTTACTGTTTCAGCTACCACAGGCTTCAATGATGGTGAAGAAAGAAAGCTGCCGGTGTTCAGGCAAGGCAGCGAAGAAACAGAAGGCATATTTACCGTGGCTTATAGGGATACTACATTTGAATATGCAGGTAAAAAGAACGGGCTGCCTATTTCGCTTTACCTGCAAAACAACACACTCGATCTACTGCTACAGGAACTGGATCACCTGAAGAAATATCCATTTTACTGCATGGAACAAACAGCTTCCAAACTTAAGGGGCTTGCCCTGGAGCAACGGATAAGAGCAGCATTGCAGCAGCCTTTTGAAAATCAAAAAGAAATGAATGCCCTGCTTAAAAAACTGCAGGACGCACAGCATTATGAGGGCGGCTGGAGCTGGTGGGGCAGTGGAAAGCCTGACCTTAATATTACAGCATACATCGTGCAGGCATTGCTTCCGCTGCGCGAACAACCTTTGGTTGAATCTACCATCCGCAATGGGTTATTGTACCTGAACAACCAGCTGCCGCATCAGCATTGGAGAAACAAGCTTTCTATCATTGCCACCCTATCCAATGCTGGCCATGTTATGGATTATAAAACAGAGCTTGAAAAAACACCTTACGATTCACTGGGCATCCACCAGCAGTGGTTATGGGTGCAGGTAATGCGCAAACAAAAAGCTGGTGGTGAAAAGGAATTGAAAAGGCTGGTATCAAAACCTCAGGAAACTATGACAGGTGGTATGTACTGGGGAGAAGAAAACTACTTGTGGTACAGCAATCATGTGGCTACTACCCTGGCAGCTTTTCACACTATAAAAAATGAAAAAGAGTACCAGCACCTCGTTCCAAAAATCATCCAATTTTTTATGGAGCACAAGCGCGGCGGCTATTGGCGCAACACAGTAGAATCGGCTTCTATTGTAGATGCTATCCTTCCGCAGATGCTACAGCAAAATGCAAATGCAACCGCTCCTGCACAGGTTGTAGTGAAAGGCGACACCACCCTTTCCGTTAACACGTTTCCATTTAAAACAACACTACCTGCAGGTGGCAATTACCAGGTGAGCAGGTCTGGTGGTGGGTACACCTACATTACCTTGTACCAGAAGTGGTGGAATGATAGTGCTAAGCCAGCAACAGGCAAATTTGATATCACTACCTATTTTGAAAAAAATGGGCAGCAGGTGCTGAAACTGCCAGCCGGTGAAAAAATAAAAATGGTGGTAAAAGTGAATGTACGTGCAGATGCAGAGTATGTGATGATACATATACCCATACCTGCAGGATGCAACTATAGCAGTCGCAAGCAGGATCAGTGGGCTGTGCATAAGGAATACTTCAAAGACAAACTAGTAGTGTTTGCCAACAGCCTGCGCACCGGCACACATACATTCGAAATAGAATTGGAACCTCGCTACAGCGGAAGTTTTACACTCAATCCTGCCAAAGCAGAGCTGATGTATTTCCCAACATTCTTTGGCAGGAACGAGATAAGAAAGGTGAAAATAGAAGACCAGAAATGAGTGTTTGAAGATGCCATTTGTTTTTAAACAGATGGCATCTTCTATATGTATTATTCTATTGAAACAGAAACTTCATACCTGTAACAACAGGCAAAGCTTGTCTCTTACAATTGCTGAAAACTTGCAAACATATTTCTATATAAAGGCCATTTTCTCATAGCTGCCTTTCAAAATAGCTTTATCATCAGCGGCCAGCCATTTATCTAGTATGGTAGCATATACCTGTTTAAAATCTACTTTATGTTTCAGGTCGCCATCCTGCAGGTCTGTTAGATCAGGCAGTTCATTCAGTATGCCTTGCTGCTTTAAGCCGCCACTCACCAGGAACATATTATTCGCCGTTCCATGATCGGTGCCGCCACTTGCATTCTGCGCTACTCTTCTACCAAATTCACTGAACGACATCAACAATACATCCTGGAAACGATTGTTAGCTTTTAGATCTTTTACAAATGCAGCCACAGCATCATTCATTTCAGCAAACAATTTCTGTTGTTGGTTCTGCTGGTTTACATGTGTATCAAAACTGCCAAGGCTTACGTAATACACCTTGGTATTGATATCAGAAAAAATAAGTGAGGCGATTGTTTTAAAACTATTTCCCAAACCCGTTTTTGGATAATCTGTAGTGGATGGGCGCAACTTGCTTTGCTTGTAAATATAGTCGGCACTGCTGAGCGTTTCGCTGAGTGTTTTATATAAGTAATCTACCGGCTGTTCATCGTGATCGTGCTTGTGGTGCTTTGCTATTTCTTTAAAATAATTCTCCTGGCTGGTGCCATACAACCTGCGCGGATCTCTTAAAGCCAACCCTTTTACTTCTTCTCCTTTTAGTGCCAGGCTTAGCACATCATCAATTTCCAAACCATGTGTTGGCTTATCGCATCCTTTACATTGGGCATCTAAATACCTGCCCAGCCAGCCGGTGTTCCAGTAGTCGGTGCTAAGGCTGGCGCTGTGCCAGATATCCATACTTCTAAAATGGCTCCTGTCAGGATTCGGATATCCTACACTGTTAATGATGCCGAGGCTACCATCATCGTACAAGCTTTTGAAAGCCGTTAAAGAAGGATGCAGTGCAGCCTCGTCAGTAAGTTGATGCGCTTTATCTTTTACTATACCCAGTGCTGGCCGCTGCTTATAGTATATATCATTACGTACAGGAATAACCGTATTCAAGCCATCGTTGCCACCGCTTAGTTGCAGTATCACAACCACCTTGTTTCCCTCCGGCACCAGGTTGCCCTGTTCAAGGGCTTTTAAGAATTTTGGGAGCATCAGCGAGGCTGTAGCCAGAGATCCTACCTGTAAAAATTCGCGACGCTTAATAAGCATAACACCTGCATTTAGATTTAGATCTTTTTAGCACAACTGGTATTCAGGTGTACTCATAAAAGCTATAGTAATTGATTTAATGTAGTTGTGCCTGCTGCTTTTATCTGCAGCATTTTCTACTACACCTCCTGGCAAAAGACCACGCTTGGTTTGAAGTACCGAAGCCTCCAGCACCGGGTATAGCTGTTCACGCGATGTTGTTTCAAATTGCTTTACATACTGCTCCCAATACACATCAGCATTCAACCTGAACCGGTCATTTTGCTTCGCCATTTGCGGCTGCATCTTTGTTTTACCCACAGCTTTTTCCATCATTCCCATACCTGTGTCATCGTCTGTTTTAGGCTGAATGGAAAACACATCATTATCATGAATGAGCTGCGGAATACGCATACGCAATACCAGCGAAGAACTATCGATCCAATTCTTTCCGCCCGGCCAACCAGCTACGTTCGGCGGCATGAATAACACCTGCCCTAACGACCGCTGCATCAGCAACTGGACATCATCATTCTCTAACTTCATTGGCAACAACCTGCGTATACCTGCTACCAGTTCTACAGGAGATTTGATCCGTGTGCCGATATTTTTTTCATTATAAAACCAGTTGCTGGTGAAAATATCATCTAACAACTTTGTTATGTTATAACCACTTTCATAAAATCTTCCCGCAAGCCATTGCACCTTTTCTTCATCGGGAATATCATTTACCAAAAACCTGTACAACTTGCGGCTGATGTAAATAGCTGTTTGCTTTTGCTCCAGCAGCATATTGATCACATCATCTCCATTGAAGTTTCCTGACCTGCCAAGGATGGATTTCTTTCCATCATCATGTTGTCCTTTTCTAAAATGGAATTCGCCTGCTGCATTATACCCCCAGCCTGTAAATGCTCTTGCAGCTTCTTTCACGTCTGTCTCTGTATAATGTCCCCTGCCCAGTGTGAAGAGCTCCATTACTTCACGTGCAAAATTTTCGTTTGGATGTAGTTTCTTATTCTGCTGGTTATTTAAAAAAGCAAGCATAGCAGCACTCTTGCTTACAGCCAGCAGCAGGTCTTTGAAACTACCCAATGCATTGGTGCGTATTTCGTGAAGCAGGTTTTGCTGGTAGAAAATATTCTGGTTCCTGCAGGCAAAGTGGCCATGCCAGAAGAAAGCCATTTTTTCGCGCAGCTGCGCTTCGCTATTCACCATTTCATGTAGCCAAACAAGGTTCAGGTCTTTGATTGCTTCCCTGCTCTTGCGCTGGAAGGCTCTCTTTTTTTCATCCTGCAATTCTTTTTGTATCTCCTGCATGCTCATTGAAGCAGAACCCGGAACAAGGTCCTCGTAAATATCTGCAGCTACATTAATGAAGGAAGGTGGCTTTTTAGAAGCCTTGACCATTGAAGCATATAGCTGGTGAGTAGCGATAGAAAATTGTGTTGTAAGTTGATCAGCTGCTGGTCCAAATCCAGCGCGCCAAAGCAGGTGCTGATTTTTAATTTGCTGGTTTACCATGAGGAAGGTGTGGGTGCTTAAGACGCTATTAAGCTAGGCTTGTTTATTTACTAACAGAAAAAATATTTTGAAACAGGCAACGGCAAATATTGGGCACGTATCTACTTATCAAATTTCTTACACAATGAAACAAACCAAACTACTGATAGCCATACTGCTCATAGCGGCTACTTCTTTCTTTGCATGCCAAAAAGAATTTTCGGCAGATATTGATCCTACTACACCGGAGCCATCTTTTACACCCAACATCACTACTACCATTCGTGGACGTGTAGTGGATGAATTAGACAAGCCCGTAGTTGGTGCTATGATAAGAACTGGAAGCACTAATGTAGTTACCAATGTGAATGGTGAATTCGCCCTTAATGATGTACGTGTATTTGATCGTGCTGCGTTCGTGCAGGCTACCAAACAAGGATATTTTACCGGAAGCCGCACAATTGTAGCTAAGCAAGGTGCTGTTCATTATGTAGAAATGAAACTGCTTCCAAAACAAAGTGCAGGTACTATAAGCATGGCAACCGGGGGTTCAGTAAGCCTTACAAATGGTACTACTGTTACGCTTCCTGCATCTTCTGTTGTAGTTGCTTCCACTAATGCTCCATACACAGGAGATGTAAACGTATCGCTTGCATGGATTGATCCTACATCAGCAAATCTTGAGAGAGAAATGCCGGGAGATCTGAGAGGAATTAATGCGTCTAACAATGAAGTTGGACTTGAAAGCTATGGAATGGTAGCAGTAGAATTACGTGGATCAGCTGGTCAAAAATTACAGATAGCACAAGGCAAAAAAGCTACCTTAAAATTCTTCCTTCCATCTTCTATAGTAGCAACAGCGCCTGCAGAAATTGCTTTATGGAGTTTTACAGAATCAACCGGCTTGTGGAAGCAAGAAGGTACCGCAACTAAGTCTGGTAATTTTTATAATGCAGAAGTTTCTCACTTCTCCTTCTGGAATTGTGATGCACCATTTCCACTGGTAAATTTTACTGCATCCATCAAAGACCAGGCAGGTAAACCACTTGTACATACCAAAGTAAAAATCAAAAGAACCACCACCAACAGCTATTCGTATTCGTTTACTGATACTGCAGGTGTAGTTACTGGTTTAGTACCGGCTAATGAAGCATTGGTGCTGGAATTGATCAATAACTGCCAGAGTGTTTTACATACGCAGAACATAGGACCATTCAGCAGCCCTGCAAATATTTCTGTAACTACTACTGGTACAAATATGCAGGCAGCTACCATAACAGGTACGGCTACCAACTGCTCGGGTGCTCCAATTGTAAGTGGTTTAGCTGACCTGATTACCGGCCAGCGTACTTACAGGACCAACATCATCAATGGTGCTTTCTCTTTCAATATATCAGTGTGCAACGCTAACCAAACTGCTACTCTTGTAGTGATAGATACCGCAGCTAACCAGCAGGCTCAACAAACCATTACATTATCTGCAGGATTGAACAATACTGGTAATACCACTGCATGCGGTACTACTATCAATGAGTTCATCAATCTTACGGTAAATGGTACGCAGCATAACTTTTTACCACCAGCAGATTCATTGATGATGTATTACAACCCGCAGAATAATTCAACTAACATTGGCGGCTTTAGCATGTCGCAAGGACAAACGAAAAGCATCACCATCCTGTTCAATGGTAACACTACAGGAAATACGAACGTCACCTTTCTCTCCATATCTTCTCCAAGCGGAAGTGGCAGATTGGATCAGAACACTACCATTCCTGCCACCATTACAGAATATGGAAATGTTGGAGGTTATGTAGCAGGTAGTTTCTCAGGAAATATCACCGACAGTTCAATTACTAGAAGCGTACAGGTATCATTCAGAGTGCGCAGGAATCAATAATAATTTTTTTAGAATAGCATGTAAGAGGAGGTGTTTCACCTCCTCTTTTTGTTTGCCATTATTTGTAGGTTTGGTAGATGAAACTGCGGGCTTATAAATATGCTTCACCTTTTATAGTTGGCGTACTCGCATGGTTAGCATTTACTCGTACAGGAACATATTGTTACCTGCCGGTTCTGTGGGCTTACGTGCTTATTCCGCTTGCAGAATTGTTACTACCGCCGAGTGCAAAAAATCTGGAACAAGCCGAAGAGGAAGTAGCCAACGCAGACAAAACCTATGACTACATATTGTATGCAGTACCTGTTGTTCTCTACTTGTTGCTATTTACATTTCTCGATTCTCTAAAGGAGAATGACTTAACTATATTGGATGTTACAGGCAGGATATTGAGCATGGGATTACTGCTTGGTGCCTTTGGTATAAATGTAGGCCACGAACTTGGCCACCGTGCAAATAAGCAGGAGCAGGCACTGGCGAAAATACTTTTACTCCCGGCGCTTTACATGCACTTCTTTATTGAGCACAATCGTGGCCATCATAAGCATGTGGCTACCCATAACGATCCTAATACAGCAAGGGAAAATGAATGGCTGTATAGCTTCTTCTTTCGCTCTGTATTCAATGGATATGTGCATGCATGGCAAATTGCTAATACCGACATGAAGAAGAAAAGAAGGCCGAAATTTCATTGGCAAAATGAAATGTTGAGGTTTACGATCTACCAGTTCCTATTTATCAGCCTTGTCCTTATTACCTATGGAATATTCATTTTCGCCTGCTACCTGGCGGCGGCAGTAGTAGGTATTATATTACTTGAAACGGTAAATTATATTGAGCATTATGGACTGGTAAGAAAGGAGATAGTACCGGGAAAATATGAACGTGCTTTGCCGCACCATAGCTGGAATAGCAACCACGTGCTTGGCCGCCTGATGCTATTTGAGCTGAGCCGCCACAGCGACCATCACTTCATGGCCAGCCGCAAGTACCAGGTTCTTCGCCACCACGATCAATCACCACAATTGCCTACTGGCTATCCTGGTATGATGATACTGGCGCACATTCCGCCACTATTCTTTTGGGTGATGAAACGACATATGGAAAAACAAGCGGTATAAGAACTCCATACATCATCATTATTCACATTTAGAGTTATGGACAAAACGAAACAGGCTGCCTTGATAGGCAGCCTGTTCATATTTAGATCTTGAGAACTACTAGTAATTCCTTGTAACACCTAAGCCAAGTGCAGTGTTGCTAACACCACCTCTCAGGTAAAAAGTATAGATCTTGTTTTGAGGGCTGGTGAAAACACCACCCAGGTTGGTAGTACCAGATGCAATCACGTTTCCAGTACCTGCTGTTTTCACTCTTATTGTGTAAGAAGTAGCATGAGTTGTTGTACCTCTTGTTACTGGAATTTGCGTGAAAACCTCAGCTGTACCTGCATTACCACTGCTCAACATTGTTCTGTTGGTAAGGGTAACGCTATCTGTAGTACCTCTTGCAAATGTTACATCCACAGGACCTGTAGATGGAGCTGCATGCACAAAACGTACTTTGATTGTGTTCTCAGCTGGCAATGAAAGATTGTCTCTCAGTTGAATAAAGTTCCTCTGCGCCTGGGTACCTACAGCAAAGAAGGTATAAGCTACACCACGCTCAAGATTTACCTGGTGGTTAGCATATACAGTTTTACCTGTATCCCTTGACAAACCTATAGTATGTCCTCCCGCAATAGCTGGAAGATAAGGAGTAGCAGCACCTGTATGAGAGATACTGGTACCTCCAAAAAGAACACCCAGGGCATTAGGTGGTGTATGCAGTTGGCCATCCAACACCACATGCAAAGTATCGCCCGGAATTGTATTGGTAACAGCGAAACTTGTTAGGGACTCTTGCATAAATTCATGCGGCTTACAGCTTTTCAGGCCCATAAGACCCAAAGCTGCAGCCAATGAAGAAAAGACTATTTTTCGTGAAAAAGACATGCTTACAATTTTAGTTAGTTAATGGAATTAGTAACCAGGATTTTGCTGGTACGCAGGGTTTGCCTGTATCTCAGTTTGAGGAATTGGCATAACGAAACGGAAATGACCAGCAGGTAAAGTTTGTGAAGTAGCTGATGGTGCATCACTTGCCAATCTTTCTACTGGCATGTTTTTCCTTCTCAGATCCCAGAACCTATGTCCTTCGTAAGGCAACTCTCTGAACCTTTCTAACAAGATATCATTGATAGCAGCATCTCTTGTAGCATAAGTAACGTTGGTGTGGCCAGTGATCCTTGCATTTCTTAGTGCATTAACATCAGCAGCTGCACCAGCAAGGTCATTTTGCTCAGCTCTTGCTTCAGCTCTTATCAGGATCATTTCACCTGTTCTGAATACTTTGATATCAGCAACATTCTCATTAGGAGAACCGTAAGAACCACCAGCATATTTGTTGATCAGGCGAGCAGGCCTGTTAGCAGCAACCAGGATTGGTTCAACTTTGAAATACGTTGGGAAACGGATATCATTTGTCTGGTCGTAAGCATTCCAGATTTTGTCTGAAGGAGACCATGTGATTGTACCGATGTTGGTAGAGTTAGCAGAAGTACCACGGAAAAGTGAACCTACACGGCCACCGATCTGTGCAGTTCTTGCCAATTTAAATGCAACCTCGGTATTGTTCACATCTTGCCAGATACCAGGGAAAGCTGTTCTTGATGCAAGAGGAAGAGCGTTGATATATTCTGTTGCCTGTGCAGCAGCAGTAGCCCAATCCCTCATGTACAAAGCAACTCTTGCATGCAGACCTACAGCAGCAGACCTGTTAGCACGGTAGATGTCATTTTGGTTATTAGGCAACAAAGGCTTTGCAGCGTTGATGTCAGCAATGATCTTCTGGTAGTATGGTCCTTGAGTGATCCTTGTTTGAGGTAACAAAGTAGGAGACTCCATATAAGTCATAGCCAGGCCATTTGGATCGTAGTTGCCGCTGTAATACCTAACAAGTTCGAAGTGTGCATACGCTCTTACGAAGTAAGCCTCACCCAAAACTCTTGAACGGGTAGCCTCATCAGAAGCCTTTAAAGCAGTAGCATTAGGAAGAGCTTGTATAACACGGTTAGCCCTGTCAACTGCCCTGTAAAGAACCACCATCGCATTAAAGTTATCACGAATGGTAACATCCTGTGTTGCAAACTGCCACTCGTGAGTGGTTGCCGCGTTATAGAATTCTCCCACCTTTACTTCATCAGAGAAAGTAGAGTTCAAAAGAATAGCCATTTCTGGGTTCAGTTGAGTGTAAGCTCCCATTATCGCACTCTCGTTGTTCGAAACCGTACGAAGCGCTATATCACCACCGATGTTATCGGTCTCCGGTACTTCTAACAGCTTCTTACAAGAGAACAGCGTAAGAACTAAGAAAGCTGTAGAGAATAGTTTCAAAAATTTCATTTTGAAAATTTTAATAGTTTAAGATTACTTGATATCGTGTCTTGAAATGGATTCTCAAGACACAATATCATGCCAGTAACAGTTACTGTTTTTAGAAATTAATATCAATTCCGAATACGGTCATCCTTGGATTAGGGAACTCGTTCAAGCTGATATTGTTGTTATCCTCTGGATCTGGTCCACGCCATGGGCTCCAGATGAATACGTTCTGCATTTGCATGTAAACACGTGCAGATTTGATGTATCTCCTGGCAGCAGGCCCGATAGCTGGTATTTGGTAACCAATGTTCAGGTTTCTGAAACGTAGGAAACTTGCATCCTGCAATACGTCAGAAGTAAAGTCTCTGTCGTAAAGTGGGTTTTGATATTTAGCTACATCACCTGGTTGACGCCATTGGTCAGTAAGCATTCTTCTTGCAGCGTTCACAGAAGCATGGTAACCAGCAGTTCCTCTTGTGATCCAGTTCTCAGTGTTGTTGCTTCTGATTGAACCAGTCTGGTAAGAGAACAATGCGCTAATAGTAAATGCTTTGTAACGTACATCAGCAGTAAAACCACCGATATGCTTAGGAAGATAAGTTCCGAAATGTGCAAAACGGCCAGCACGTGCCAGGTCAGTAGTGATACCACCATCAAGTGTTTTGTATGTTGGACGACCAGTAGCAGGATCTGCACCTTGGTAATCGTAAGTGTAGTGGCTACCGTATGGAAGACCTGGTCTGATGATGAAAGTACCTAGTTGATATTCATTAACCAATCCAAGATCTTCGATCCTGTTGACGTTGATTGAATGGTTTCCACCAAGAGTCAGATCAAAGTTTCTTGTTTTAACTACATCTACAGACACCTGTAGCTCGATACCTCTGTTGGTCATTGTACCGGCATTGATAGGTGTAGAAGTATTACCGAAACCGGTTGTTGCAGCCAAAGGCTGGTTTACGAACAGGTCAACAGTTTTGTTTTTGTAAACATCCACATTGAACCTTGCCCTGTTTCTCCACATGCTGAAGTCTAAACCAATGTTAGTCTTGCGAATGTTCTCAATTTTCAGGTTTGGATTACCTGGTGTAGATGGTACAAGACCACCAACTGTGCTACCTGCATAAGTTGTAGCACCGAACTGAGGTAACTGAGGACCCTGGAAGTTAGTAACGCTTAAAAGTGAACCTGGGATACCATAAGAACCTACAGTGATACTACCAATGTTAGGTACTATACCATAAGATGCTCTGAAACGCAGGTCAGAGAAGATATTCTGATTTTTCATGAACTGCTCTTGCATTGCGTTCCATACAAAACCTGCAGACCATGTAAAGATCTCCCTGTTTTCTTCGTTAGCAATACGAGAAGTTCCATCCTGCCTCAAGTTGAAGTTGAAGCTATACTTGTTGTCTAATGAATATCTACCAGTAGCGAAGTAAGACCTGATACCAAATCCGCTAGATGCACTAGATGCATACTGAGGGAAAGTTTGCGCAGTACCTACTGGTAAAGCAGCAGCACCTTGTCCTGTACCTGGAAGACGTGGGTCTAACCTAAACATTTGGAAACCCATACCTTTTTGGTAACCTCTAACACCTTCAAAATAAGCACCTACTTCTACTTCGTGTCTTGTTCCAAATCTTTCGTTGTAGATAGCTCCTGTAGTATTGATCAATTGAGTGATCAAACGGTAAGCCTCTGCATTTGTACCACCAGCAAGTGTAGCTGTATCAGCAAACTGCTGTAGGGTACCGATGTAAGAATTTGGATTTACAAAACGCTGGTGGTATTCGCTTCTTACGTCAACACCCAACCTGTTCATTAATGTAACAGTAGGGAACAATTTGTAATTAACGGTAAGACCAGAGTTGATCTTGATCTGGTTCAAATCCCATGTAGTATTCTCAATACCTTCTAACAGGTTACCAACCTGGCGTAGTGCAAGCGTTGTATTTGCACCCCAGTTGTAAGTACCGTCTGGTTTGAAAGGATTTTCGTAAGGCTTAGCACGGAAAGCCATCTGGAATGAGTTACGTGGAGAGTTACCCTGCCACTCACCTTCAGATAGTGTTGTTTTAGAATAACCCGCAGTTGTGTTCCACTGAACATTCAGCTTATTAGCTGTATGATCAAGGTTGATCCTGGTAGTATATCTTTTCAGAGCAGATTTAAGGTCAGTACCTTGCTGATCGAATACACCAGCAGAGATAAAGAACCTTGTTCTTTCTGTACCACCGCTCATGTTCAATTCATGCGTTTGAGAGATACCTCTTCTAAAGAAGATTTTCTGCCAATCCATATCAATTCTCCTGATACTGTCAAGCATAGCATCGTAACGAGCCTGGCTTGCAGCCCAAGGATTATTAGCTGGAGAAGTAGCAGGAAGGTTAGCATAAGCTGGATTGCGCTTGCTGTAAGTCCAACCTGGAGTGTTGGTTGGAGCACCAGAAAGACCAAGTTGCTCTTCGTACTGAAGAATTTCGTTTGTGTTCATCAAATCGAAATTGTTCAGGTTTGGAGCTTGGGTGAAACCTAATTGGCTACGGAAAGTAAAGTTAGTTTGGCCAGCACGACCTTTCTTGGTAGTGATAACAATAACACCGGTACCACCACGAGCACCATAAAGAGCAGCAGCAGCCGCATCTTTCAATACAGTGATCGATTCAAAATCGTTCGGGTTAATTGTTTGGAAATCACCAGCAGGAATAGGTACTCCATCTAATATATAGAGTGGCTGAGCACCAGCACCCTGGATTGATTGTACACCACGGATGATGATGTTTGGACTAGAACCAGGCTGACCTGATCCTGAGTTAACCAACATACCCGGTGCACGACCTTGTAGAGCCTGGTCAAATGAACCTACCGGTACAAGTTCTACTGCTTTAGCACTAATAGCTGTTGCAGCACCGGCAAACTGTGTTTTTTTCTCCCGGGTATAACCTGTAACTACCACATCGCCTAAGCTACCTGTGGCTGCTGTAAGACTTACATTCTGGGTGGTACCTGCTTCAATAGCAATCCTCCTCGTGGTAAAACCTACATAAGTTACTTCCAGTTCGCGTGCATTGGCAGGAACTGTAAGGGTGTACACACCTGAAGCATTGGTGGTTGTAGAGGTACGGGTAGCACCTACTACGGAAACGGTTGCTCCTACCAGCGGATTACCTGCTTCATCGGTAATCCGGCCTGTAAGAGACCGGGTTTGTGCAAATAGCTGTGATCCAATCATAGCCATACACAACACAAACAAGACTAGTTTTCTCATGATGCATTGATTTGTTTAGAAGGTTCGCAATATAAGTGGAAATGTTTACAAAAGATTAAAGTTGACAAATGGAGAATAAATTATGCTGCATTAGGTAGAATTTTATTTTTTCCGGTAAAAATGTGGATTTCTTCAGAACGCAGGCCCCCTACAACGTGCAAAGCCTGGTTGCATAACAACAACCTTACATAGATAGAATATGCAGCATCAATCTATATATGTAAATATGTAAGGTGGTGAATATGATGAAATGAAAATTGGGCTCCTATATACCTAATAATGAAGAAGAAAAGAAAGCTTTTGCTTGAAAATTTGTAAGTGGTATTTTCTTACAATTTTCCCTGCACTATTTCTTCTACCACACCAGGATCCAATAAAGTGGATGTATCGCCAAAACTTCCCAGCTCGTTTTCAGCTATTTTTCTGAGTATGCGACGCATGATCTTTCCGCTTCTTGTCTTCGGCAGATTGGTTACAAACTGGATCTTATCAGGTTTGGCTATTGGACCAATAATGCGAGAAACAGTCATATTTATATCATTACGCGTATGCTCTTCGTCCAGGTGTTTACCTGAAAGTATTACGTATGCATAAATTCCTTGTCCTTTTACATCGTGCGGGTAACCTACCACGGCACTTTCTACCACACCTGCGTGCATGTTGATGGCATTTTCCACTTCAGCGGTACCAATACGGTGGCCACTTACGTTTAGTACATCATCTACACGCCCAGTGATCTTGTAATTTCCATTTGCATCGCGCAAAGCGCCATCACCAGTAAAGTAATAGCCAGGGTAAGCAGAAAAATAGGCTGTCCTGCATCTTTCGTGGTCGCCGTAGGTAGTGCGCAATATCCCTGGCCACGGGAACTTTATACAAAGGTTGCCGCTTGCTTCGGTTTCCTCAATCTCATTTCCTTTTTCATCTACCAATACTGGTTGCAATCCCGGCATAGGCAAAGTTGCCCATCCTGCTTTGGCTGGCGTTACACCTGCAAGATTTGTAATGAGGATGCCGGCTGTCTCGGTTTGCCACCAGGTATCTACGATGGGACACTTTTTATTACCAATGTTCTCGTAGTACCAGTTCCAGGCTTCTTCATTTATAGGTTCACCCACGGTACCTAGTATTCTCAGGCTACTTAAGTTTTTGCCTTCCAGGGGATCTTTGCCATAGCTCATCAGGCTACGGATAGCGGTAGGTGCGGTATATAAAATATTCACGTTGTACTTCTGCACAATACTCCAGAACCTTCCTGCATCTGGCCAGGTAGGAATACCTTCAAACATAAGCGAAGTAGCTCCGGCACTGAGAGGACCATATACAATATAGCTGTGTCCTGTTATCCATCCAATGTCTGCAGTACAAAAATGAACATCGCCGGGCTGGTACTGGAAGGTGTTTATGAAGGTATAATTAGTATAAACCATATATCCTCCACAGGTATGCACCACTCCTTTTGGCTTGCCGGTAGAACCCGATGTATATAATATGAATAAAGGATCTTCCGCATCCATCTCTACGGCAGGAAAATCGCTCAAACCTAAAGTCTCTACTTTTTCAAATTCATCTTCCCACCATACGTCGCGACCTTTGAGCATACTTACCGGTATGCGAGTACGAGTGGCTACTATTACTTTTTTTACAAAATCAACCCCTATCAGGGCATCGTCAATGATACTTTTGAGGGGAATGTCTTTCTGTCCGCGGAAAGCACCATCGCTGGTAATGATAAATTCAGCTCTAGCATCGCGTAATCTATCGGAAATGCTTTGCGCGCTGAAGCCACCAAAAACCACGCTGTGTATGGCACCGATACGGGCACATGCCAGCACTGCAATAGCAAGGCGTGGAATCATAGGCATGTATATCAATACCCTGTCACCTTTCTTCACGCCATTGTTGGCTAAAACATGGCAAAACTTACAAACATGCTCATACAACCGGTTGTAGGTAAAGACCCTGTGATGGTTTTCGGGATCATTAGGCTCCCACATCAGCGCAGGTTGTTCGCCTTTATCAGCAAGGTGACGGTCAAGACAATTTTCAGTTATGTTCAGTTTTGCTCCTTTGAACCACTCTACACGTGGCTCTTCAAAATTCCACTCCAGCACTTTATCCCATTTTTTGCGCCAAACAAAATGGCTGGCTATTTCGCTCCAAAAGCCTTCCGGATCCTGAACGCTTTTTTCATATTGCTCATAGTATTGTTCCAAAGACTTGATCTGGTAAGGATAACTCATGTGTGTTTCATTTTTGGCTACTAACAAACCTATGAAATGAATGAGGTTTCACCAAAGGGTATTCTATAGTTCGATTTCAACCTGCTAGTAGATACAAATTATTCATATTCAACACACAGCGGTTTGTCCATTAAACTAGAGCCAACGCAGTTTAGGAAGATGTTTTCGGCTTTATAAACTGGTAATGTTCCTGATGCTTTCAGAGAACCCGGAAAGCCACTACCTGCTGCATTGTATAATTAAGCAGTAAGTTTGCAGGCTGGCTTAATTGTTTTTATACAGATGAACAATTAGAATAGAATGGAAATTACCAGATAATGTTACTCGATTTACTAGCCAAATATTACAAATACCTATGGATGACTTTCGGGGCTTTTGCCTTATTGAAGATCATCTTGTCGTACGGTTTTCATGGCAGTTTGGAAAGCATCAATAACATGCTCGTTTCTATTTTTAAATGGTATAGCCGCGATGAAAAAGATCTGGAAGAAGAGCCAGGAAGAATAAAAACTATGAACGCTCTGAATGTTCTTACGTTCTTTATACTACTTATTCTTGTCATTACTTTTGCGGCTGGTTTGTTGTTATTGTTTTTAGGAAAATAAATTCTTACTGAAAATCTTTCTGCCCGGATGTCTATAGTAGTAAAAGACCTTTTGAAAAAATATGGTGAACAAGTAGCTGTAGACCATATATCTTTTTCGGTGAATAAAGGTGAGATAGTCGGTTTTTTAGGACCCAATGGTGCAGGTAAATCTACCACCATGAAAATGATCACTGGCTACCTGGTGCCTGATGCAGGGACAGTACATGTGGGTGGTATAAATGTGGCGGATGACCCTATAGCTACGAAACAGCGTATTGGTTACCTGCCCGAAGCCAATCCCCTGTACTATGACATGTACATAAAGGAGTACCTGGAATTTATAGCAGGCATTCATAAAGTGAAGGAGACCAAGCTGCGGATAAAAGATGTAATTGAACTTACAGGGCTGACCGTGGAGCAACGCAAAAAAGTAGGGCAACTATCCAAAGGTTATAAACAACGTGTTGGACTTGCAGCCTCGCTTATTCATAATCCTGAAGTGCTAATACTGGATGAACCTACAACAGGTCTTGACCCCAACCAGATATTGGAAATAAGAAAGGTGATAAAAGACCAGGGGCAACATAAAACTGTTCTATTCTCATCGCATATACTGCAGGAAGTACAAGCCATCTGCGACCGGGTAATTATCATCAACAAAGGCAAAATGGTGGCAAACGACACACTTGCTAATCTGCAACAGCGTGCTCACTCCAACACCATTCGTGTCACCTTTAGAGAACCACTGGAAGCGGAGTGGCTACAACGGATGAAGCATGTTCAATCAGTTGAAAAGATTAATACTTACTCGTGGCGCATACAATCACCTGATGAAGGACAAGTTCGCAAGCAGTTGCTTGAACTGGCACTCCATCATAATCTTAATATTGTTTCGCTTCAAACCGAAGGTGGAAGCTTAGAAGAAATATTCAGGAACCTTACTGCTTAAATAACTAATGCCTGCATAGGCAGGCATTAGTTATTAATCCATTTGTAACAACCACACCTTGATTTGCTGCTGTGGTTTATTTTTTCTTTTTGAATTATACTCTACTGTTATTTACTGAAGCTCAAACTTTGATTGTAACCTGATATCATTACTTGCGCTCCCTATCATCAATTGAAAAGTTCCCGGTTCGGCAGCCCATTCTAATTGTTGGTTGTAAAAAGACAGCTTCTCTTTATTGATAACAAAACGAATGGTGCGGCTTTCGCCTGGCTGCAACATCAGCTTGGTAAAATCTTTTAGTTCCTTCACCGGGCGTACTACGCTTGCTACTTCATCGCGCAGGTATAGTTGCGCCACTTCTTCGCCAGCTACCTTACCACTATTAGTGAGCGTAAACTGAACGATAATAGAATCATTAGCCGCCAGAGTTGGCTTGCTCATTTGCAGGTTACTATAGGTAAAAGTGGTATAGCTAAGGCCATGACCAAATGCATATTTAGGCGATTTCACCATATCTATATAGCCGGAGCGGTAGCGGGCATGGGTATCATTATCAGGTGAAGGACGGCCAGTATTCAGGTAGTTGTAGTGAATAGGAATTTGACCTTCGCCACGGGGAAATGTCATAGGCAATTTGCCTCCAGGATTATAATCACCCAACAAAACATTTGCAATAGCGTTACCAGCTTCACTACCTAACCACCAGGTGTAAAGAATGGCAGGCACATTATCGGCTGTCCAGTTGAAGACCAACGGGCGACCTGCATTAATGAGTACAACTATTGGTTTGCCTGTAGCATGTATTGCTTTCAGCAACTCCTCCTGCACACCGGGTAAGTGAATGTTCGCACGGCTGTTAGCTTCTCCACTCATGTCTCTTGCTTCACCCACGCTCACTATTACCACTTCGGCTTGTAAGGCAGCTGCAATGGCTTCAGCAAAACCTGCACGTGATGTATCGGTGATACCACAACCTTGTGCATACAGTAGCTCTGTGTTGTTACCCAGCTTGTTCTGCAGACCTTCGTACTGCGTTACCACATCGCTGTTATCAGGCCAGGCTACGTTCCAGAATCCAAGCATATCTTCTTCACTTTTGGCCAATGGCCCTATTATAGCCAGCTTCTTTATGTTCTTGCTTAGCGGTAAAATGTTCTTTTCATTCTTCATCAGCACGATACTCTTTTCAGCCATCTCTCTTGCTGCTATTCGGTGTTGCGGGTTGTTGAGTTGTTGTTGCTCTCTTGCCTCGTTACTAAACCTGAAGGGATCATCAAATAAACCAAGCTCAAACTTCTTGCGAAGGATACGCTTTACAGCATCGTCAATAAGTGCAACGGGTACTTTCCCTTCTTTAACTAATGTGGCAAGGTGTGGCAAGTAAGCCTGACCTTCCATATCCATATCGCTACCTGCTGACAAAGCAGAAAGGGCAGCATCTTTTTTATCTTTTACATAACCATGATCTACCATTTCTGAAATAGAACCCCAATCGCTTACTACAAATCCTTTGAAGCCCCATTTTTCTTTCAATATGTCGCGCTGCAAGTACTTGTTGCCAGTAGCGGGTACTCCATTGATGTCGTTGAAAGAATTCATAAACGTAGCTGCACCCGCATCTACTGCTGCCTTAAAAGGTGGCAGGTAAACCTCCCACAATGTGCGCTCACTTACATCTACTGAATTATAATCTCTTCCGCCAGCTGCTGCTCCGTATGCAGCAAAGTGTTTGGCACACGCAAGCATCTCATCAAGCTTGCCCGTATTGGTTCCCTGGAAACCTTTTACACGCGCTTTTGCAACCATACTTCCCAGGTAAGTATCTTCACCTGCGCCTTCCATTACGCGTCCCCAGCGTGGGTCGCGGCTTATATCTACCATAGGAGCAAACGTCCAATGTAAACCTGCCGCAGCGCCTTCTATAGCTGCAATGCGGCTGCCCATTTCTATGGCTTGCATATCCCAGCTCGCTACTTCAGCAAGCGGTATTGGAAAGGTTGTTTTGTAACCATGAATAACATCCTGCCCAAACAGCAGCGGTATCCTCAATCTTGACTGCATTGCCTGCTCCTGCACTTTACGGGTACGTTCTGCACCGCGCACATTCAGCATAGAGCCTACTTTGCCAGCTACCAGTTGTTGCTTACGGCTACCATTGTCGCTCATTGGACCCGTCACTTCATCTTTACTTGAATACTGGTTCAGCTGACCGATCTTTTCTTCCAACGTCATCAGCTTCATTACAGAATCCACACGTTGATCAATAGTCTTCTTCGTAGCTATAACTTTCTTTTGTGCTATAGATGCACTGCCCAATACCAGCAATGTTGCCAGCATGAATGTTTTACACTTATACATAATGAAACTGTTCTGCTTATCCCCCTGTTGTTGTGAATTATTTTTTTGCGGCCACTGCTTTTTTATTGCGCTTATCAAAGAAGTCGATCAGTGAATACACGTTTGTGTTCAACTCCTTCATTTTGTCTGTCATACCTGTATACTCTTTATAGCCTAAGGTTACAATACCTTTATTCGAGTCGGTATTAGATGGATCAACTTTAGTATTGGTAGGATCATTGTCCTGGTATTTGAACCAATGAAAACCTACGCAGTTCTTTGATTCAAGAAGTGCTAATGCAAAATTTTGGTAGAAGAGTCCACGGTCTTTTTGTGTGCGCACTATCCAACCTGCTCCTGAGTAATTTGGCATACCGCTGTCTTCGCCTTTGGTATACCATTCGGTAATGATGAAAGGTCGACCACTCCATGCTTCCCAGTTCACTACATCTTCCTGCAGTGGTGTCCATTCGCGGTAATAATTGATTGCAATAACGTCTATATATTTTCCTGCAGCTCTAAACACTTCAGGTACCTTTTTTTCGTAAGAATGAAAACGACTACCTAAATACATATGATTAGGGTCGTATTTTTTTATGGCTTTTGAAACGATAGAATAATATCGGTCTGCCATAAATCCTAAGAACGCATTTCGTTCTTTATCGTTAATGTTTTTTACGTCCAGGCCTTTTTCAAGCAGCCATTTTTTAGCAGCTAAATGCCCATGATCGTTTGTATCTTTTTTAGCTAAATACCTGTCTAGTGAAAGCCGCTGGAAAGGCATTTCATTATCGGAGAAATAACCTAACAGATGCTTGTCATCTTTGTATTTAGCTAGTTGTTTAGCGTACTCATCACAAAAGATTTCAAATTCAGGGTCGAAAACAAATATGGTATTATCAGGATAGCCTGTGTGGCCCGGAAGCTGGTAAGTACCTCCGCGCTTTTTACCATAATCGCTCATAAACCCTTTGATAATCGTATAAGATAGCGGCTTCGTTTCCTGGTCTGCCAGTTGAAGAAAATTGTCATTATCTGACCATGCTCCCAGTCCATTATATCCAAGCGCATTGATCTGTTGCTTTGTTTTAGCAGCCCAATTCTTTTTGTTGCTGTAGGTGTTTGTCAGCAACTGGTTACTGCTATCTGATCCGCCAGTAGCTATATTATTCAAAGCTATGTTCACCAGCAGGTGTCCATCCGGATCTATTATCCACCAACGTCCGTCTATTTTTTCAGTCCTAAAAAATCCTGTAGCATTTGCCTTTTTATCCAACCTGCCTCCATACTTATCCTGCTTAACTTTTACAGGCTTATAACCTTTCAATGTTTCCATTGATCGTGTAGGATACCACTTCCACTCTCCGTATTTTTTCTGCGAACTATTCGGCACCATTGACTCTACTTGCAAAGAATATTCTGCAGCAGCCTGGCTGTTTGCATCATTCAACAATCCTGTGGCCATGCATATACATGCCACACTAACAGTTGTACGTAATGTTTTTCCTGCAAAGTTTTTTACGCGTATCATATTCATCTTGTAGGTAAGAGGTGCTAGTAATACTCGTGTGGTTACCCGGAAGTGAATTCTACCGGGTACCACTGAGTATGGGGATTACTTTTTATTGTTTAACTATGGTAGTTATCTGTTTACCTGAAGCATCAGAAAGCTCAACTATGTAATTTCCTTTTGACAGTTGATTTAGTAGTACTACTGTTTGAGTAGCTCCTTCCTGTACCTGCATGCTTTGCATTACACGACCATCTAAAGAAACAACTTTCAATGTAGCACCCTTACCTGCTTTATCGTGCGATACATTCATTGAAGAGCCTACAACAGGATTTGGAGCAACAGAAAGTGTTTTATTGATCTTGTTCAATGCAACACGAATAACAGGGCTGAATGAGAACTTACCATCCTTATCATTCATTTTTAGACGATAATAAACTACTGCATGCGTATTGGTAAAATCGATGAAAGAATAAGCATTCTCTTGTTGCCTGTTGTTTGCTACTTGTGTTCCTATTCTTTCAAAAGAAACCGCATCAGCACTTCTTTCAATTGTAAAATCTTTTGTATTCACTTCATTGGTTGTATTCCACCAGATCTTTACATGCTTGCCATCAACAGCTGCATTGAAAGACTTCAGCGATAAAGGAAGAATAGCAGTACCTATAGAAGAACTATTGATTGGAGCCAATGTGACACTTCTGAACAATGTATTAGAAGGTGCAGTGGCAAGTACTGTAACAGGCGTTGTACTTGGTGCATTTTTAGGCGATGCGGTTACATAAGTATCTTGAAAATGCAACAGTTTAGATGACTCTGTTCCGTTGCCATCATTACCCCATGTAGTAGCATAAACATCTACTACTGTATTGCTTCCAGACTCAGATGCTACACAAACTACGCTTTTCACAAAAGCTGTAGATGCAGTAGAAATGGTGCCATCAGCTACCCAGGTGCTGCCTGCATCCTTCATGTAATATCTCCTGATGGTACTACCTGTGGTTGCGCCATCATCAGCTATGTATAACCTAAGCCTTCCGCCTACATAAAACAGGGCAACCTGGTTAGCAGTAGGAGTTGGTGCTGATACAGCATGAGTAGTAAAAGTAGTAGAAGTAGTAGGAGCAGGATCTGCTACTGCCAGGTTAGCGCTGTTACCGATTGGCGCATACAAAGCATCGTTGAACATGGTTAATGTTCTTGGAGCATTTTGCTGCGTAGATACCCTGGTAGAAGTATTGCTGCCAAGCGTGGTATAACGAACACCATTCTGGAAACCATTCGCCCAAATATTGTTGTCTTTTGTTACAGCCGAACGTGGAGAACCCAAGCCTACAGTAGGTTCGTTAGATAATGTAGTGGTGCTATTGTAGCTACCATCTGCAGCTACAATGCCTACAACAAAAGCATCGCTTGTAGCAGGAACTACACCACCAGGTGCCTGGTTGTAACCAAAGATGGTGATGTACTTACCATCTTGTGAAAGTGTAGATATACCTTCTTGCTGGTAAGTACCATTAGATAGTTTAGCTATACCTGTAAGCTTGTGGTTGGCACCATTGTCCGTAGTAGGTATAACGCGTGTACGAACCAAAGTTCCGGTGGGTGTATATTCATCAAGATATACAGGAACTGTGGTGCTTGCAGGCAATGCCGCCTGTCCATCACCATACCGGTAAACCACGAGGTTTCCAGGCGTGAACGATTGTCCAAATGATGTCATCGCTGATAACATGCAGGCAAATAGTAATCCTCTTTTCATAAGCAACTTTTATTGTTTTTGTATTTTGAAATCGATCTCTTTCTGAGTGTAATTGTATAAGCTACCTGTACTTCAACTGCATCTGGTCGTAGTAATTCTTCAACACATAAAAAGCTTTCTTCTTTTTACCCAATGCTGATATCACACCTTTCCTGTTCCAGAAATCCTGGAAGTAAGGATGCTGCCTGCGAGGCGATTTGAAGTCTACCAAGATCCACGGTGTCATTCCACGCAGACCTTCTATGGTCGATAACATCTTTATCTGGTTTACATACATTGCCTCCTGCCACTCTTCGGTCCAGCGTGTGTCTTCATCACCATGAAAACCTTCCAGTGCTTCGCCACCAAACTCTGATATTACCACCGGCTTCTTGTACTTTATGTTGAAGTGGTACTTGGTAATTTCTTTTGGTGTTCCACCCCAATACCAGCCTGCATATTCATTGAAGCTTACCAGGTCAATTTTTTCACCCAGCGGATCATCCACTATTACTTCGTTGCCATTTCTATGAAGCTCCAAAGCCGCAGCAACCAATCTTGTATTATCAAGTGAACGTGTATGTGCAGCAAGATTTCCCATGAACTGGTGACGTGGCTCACTGAGTGGTGTTTCGTTACCTATAGACCACACGATCACGCTTGCCCTGTTCTTGTCGCGCATGATCATATCGCTTAGCTGTTGTTGTGCATTCTTGTACGTGTCAGGATTGTTCCAGGAAATAGTCCAGTATACAGGCACTTCAGCCCATACCAGCAATCCCATCTCATCAGCGGCACGCATCATCTCTTCGTTGTGCGTGTAGTGTGCCAGCCGAACATAATTACAGTTCAGTTCTTTGGCCCATCCCAGCATCATACGTATATCACCCTGCCCACGAAGACGACCAGGAATAAGCGGATTTTCATCGTGCATAGAAATACCGCGCAGGTAAATGGATTTACCATTCAGCAATATGTTTTGTCCCACTACTTCTATGGTTCTAAATCCAATGCGATCATTAAGTGTATCAGTATTAGAAGCAATAGAAACATTGTAAAGCTTTGGCACTTCAGGCGACCAATAGACCATGTTCTTTACAGGAATATTGATGGTAGCTCTTCCCGATGTGTCTGTTGTTACACGCGTGGTTATTCCTGCTTCTGGTATGTTTATCAATACTGACTGCTGTTTATTAGCACCTGCCAACTGCACATATCCTTCTATCAATTTTGGATTTGACTTTGCTAACTGGATCTTGTAATCAGATATATACGATGCAGGCAATTCAGCCAGGTATACATCACGCGTAATGCCGCCATAGTTCCACCAGTCAGTGTTTACGGTAGGTATCTCATCTTGCTTGCGTGTGTTGTCTGCTTTTACTACCACAAAATTTTCACCCTCTTTCAGCTTACCTGTTACATCAAACTGGAATGGAGTGAAGCCACCTTTATGAACTCCTAGTTTCTTCCCGTTGAGGTATACATGCGCCTCATAGTTAACAGCAGCGAAATACAAGATGTAACGCTTGTTAGCCTGCGGCTTGCTATTGAACTTTTGCCTGTACCAGATCGTACCTTCATAAAACTCCAGTTTATCTGCCTGCGAGTTCCAATCACCGGGTACATCCAGCGTGGGTGCTACATCAAAATTGTATTCTATCAATTCTGTTTTATCCTTTGGATTCAGCGCCTCATAAAAACCTCCCTTACCAGTTGCTGTTTGGTCAAAAGGTTCATGACGATAATTGTAGTATCCCATTTCATAAGGATCCATAATGTAATTCCAGCGACCATTCAGGCTTTGCAATTTGCGCCCATGAATATTTTGAATAAGATCACTTTGCGCCTGTGCCACATTACATAATACCAGTAGCAGCAGCACCCATTTCATTTGAACTTTCATTAATCTTTCTTTTTCTTCTTTATGGTACCAGCATAGAAATTCTATGCAGCTTTACTTGCGTCGCACACTTGTACAACAGATCTTCATTGAGCAATAGTTTCTTGTTTCTGCAGCACGTTATTTGGCCCCTTCCAGCATACCGTAATAAGCAGGTTTCCTGGCATAGTTCCTATCAAAAGGCAGTGGCCAGTCAGGACGATTATATTGAGTTGGTATCCATGAGTCGCCATCGGTAACATTCCAGGTAGTAATACCAAACTGCTGAGCCTGTGGAATGTTTTTAAATGTTCTTACTACGAATTTGTATTTAGCAGCTTGCTGCTCGGCAAGAGTGGCTGTGAACACTAAGCCTTGCACATTATCAGGATTCATGGCTATATCTAATTCAGAAACATGCACTAATAAACCTGTTGCAGCAGCTGTGTTGATGGCAGCAGCAATGTTTGCATCCGTCTGGTTGTAACGTGTATGAAACTGCATGCCAGTACCATGAATTGGGATATTCCTGTTCTTTAAACTTACCAGCAAGTTGTTGATAGCTGTGCGCTTAGTAGCACTGTACTCATGACCATAATCGTTGTAGAACAAAAGCGCAGTCGGATCTGCCTGGTGAGCATACTGGAAGCAACGTGCTATGTAATCGTCTCCCAACTTCTGGCGCCAGATGCTATTGCGCATAGTGCCATCATCATTCAATGCTTCATTCACTACATCCCATGAGGTTACCTTTCCTTTATAATGTGTAACAACAGTTTGTATATGGGTCTTCATTAAGTTTTCCCATGCTGTTGAGTCACCGGCAAAATTGGTAACCCAATCAGGAATAGATTGATGCCATATCAACGTATGACCATGCACCCGTTTGTTGTTAGCCTGGGCAAATGATACCAGATAATCAGCTTGCGTCCAGTTGTACGTAAACTGCCCCGGGTGCAGCGTTCCAAACTTCATAGCATTTTCAGCGGTTATGCTATTGAATTCTGCTTTTACAAGATTGTTATACCTGGTGTTATTCTGCATCAGGTTTACATTTACAGCAGCACCTACTTTAAATGGCAGCATCTTTTGCAGCGATGTATCTGCAGGATTTACAGGCTGTGTAGGTGGCGGAGCAATCGTGTCGTTTTTCTTACACCCTACTGCCACCAATAAAATCCCTGCGACCAATACAATTAAATACTTCATGTTATGCTTTGTTTCTACTTATTGAATGATGATGGTTTGGATGGTGTTGTTATCCGGTTTACGATCTGCACGCTAAGCATACAAATCATGGTGATGTTCTTGCATCAGAGCATAGCTTGCCCGTACGGTATAAAGAGGCTGGTTGCCAAACTTCTTCATACCATCAGTTTTTTAAGCAAGTGTATAATTTCTTAGTAGCCGGGGTTCTGCACCAATGCCGGCTGACGGTTCATATCATTTTGAGAAAAAGGAAACAGGTAGTGCTTTTCAAAAAACACACGCGACTCCACTGTAAACCTGGTATAGTTAAATGTGCCATTGGTATTGGGTGTGATGCGCATTCCGCTCACAGATCTGTTGAAAAACACATCAGCCAATTTCCACCTGCGCACATCGAAGAAGCGATGTCCTTCAAAGCAAAGCTCTACTCGGCGCTCATTGTGTATACGGGCACGCATCTGTTCTTTATTTAATCCAGCTGGTAGTGCAGGCATACCCACACCACTACGTTGCCTTACCATGTTTACATACTTGTATACATCCGCTACCGGACCTTGTGCCTCATTCAGTGCTTCAGCATAATTCAACAGTACTTCAGCATAGCGAAGCACCACCCATGGCCTGCGTGCGTTTGTATTAGAAACCTGGTTCCATGTAGCAGCTTCGCTTAAGAACTTGCGCATGTAGTAACCAGTCTTTGTTGCATTCACATTTTTGTCTAATCCATCTGCACCACCTACAAACGTCTCTACAGCGCGTCCTTTAAAAGAACGACCATTGAAGTTTACCGTAAGCGCCAATCTTGGATCGCGCTGGTTGTATGGATTGTTTGGATTATAACCTGAAGCAGCATCAGAAATGGATCTGCCATTTGTCATTTCAAAAGCATCTACAAACTCTTGTGTAGGATTGGTGCGGCCTTTGGCTCCATCATAACCAATGGGTGCATTGTTTATCTCAATGTCGTTCCTGTTCAAAGCCTGGGTAGCAAATATTACTTCGTTGTTGTATTGCGCAGCACCAAAGTTGAAGATATTGGTGTAGTTAGTCATCAACGAATGCTTGTTACTATCAATCACAGCTTTTGCTACGTTGGCTGCTGCCTGCCATTTGCTGGCATCATTGGTAGTATTAAAAAGTGGACTGGCTGCATACAGCAACATCCTTGCTTTTAGCGCAAGTGCTGCGGTTTTAGTAGCACGTCCCCTGTTTTGTGTATTCCACGATTGGGTCCAGGTAGGTAGATGTGCTATAGCAGAATCACAATCTTTCACCACCTGTGCTACGCATTCCTCGAACGAATTACGAGGCAGGTTAAGGTTCTCATTTGGACTAAGCACTCTTGTAACCAACGGCACACCACCATACCTTTTCACCAATTCAAAAAAGAACATCCCTCTCAGGAAAAATGCTTCACCTCTTAAACGGTTCAGTTGTGCGGCATAGCCGGTATCTGCAGGCGTCATGGTAGTAAGCTCTGCTGTAGGTATAAGCACAGCTGTAGGTACTTTCTCCAGGAACAGGTTCACCTTGCGCAGTCCTTCATACATGTCTGCATATATGTTGTTGACTGTGCGTACAGGTGCCCATGTACCATTGTTGAAAATATTGATAGAGGAATTCAAGTTTGAATTAACTGCCTCATCTGAACCTGATGCCAGCATAGCGCCATCACCATCCATATCAAATCCTGAAGGAACATGGAAATAGGCATTGTTGATAAAGCCACGGGTATAGCTATCATTACCCCAAACCTGCTCTTCAGTAATTGCTCCTTCTGTAGTACTACCATCCTGCAGGAAATTCTTTTTGCAGGCGAATAGTGTTACCGGTACCAGGAGTAACCAAAGTCTTTGCTTCATATTTTTCATATCCAATTACTTGATTAGGGTTAAAAGTTGAGGGTTAGGCCTGCGGCAAAAGTTTTCAGGTAAGGGTAATTAGAGCCATAACCAGTTGTAGGCATTTCCGGGTCTATAGGCAAATCCTTCAGCTTGCTAAACGTAAGCAGGTTGAACCCACTTATATATACACGTGCAGAACGAATGTTCATTCTCTTAAGCGTAGATGCTGGAAGAGAATAACCAACCTCAGCAGCCTTTAGTCGCATGTAGTCGCCAGAACGTATCCAGAAGGTTGAATTGGCTGTATTGTTTCCGCGGTCACCAGAGGTTAGGCGCGGATACTTGGCAGTAGGATTTGAAGGCGTCCAAGCATCTACACTAAACTGGTTGATAAAACCTGTAGCTGCTGTACCAGAATTGATCAGGTCATTGATTTGAATTGACCTCCCATTGATACCTTGGAACTGGAAAGAGATATCAAAATTCTTAACGCTGATGGAAGATCCAAATCCAAAATAAGTAGGCGGGATATCAGTATAATCCGTCATCACAAAATCTAGAAAATCTATCTGGCCATCACCGTTTACATCTTTGTAGCGGATATCACCAGGGCGCACCGTTCCGGAAAGTCGCTGAACAGGTGCTGCATCAATTTCAGCCTGCGACTGGAATAAACCTTCTGCTATCAGGAACCTGCGTAAGAAGTTACTACCATGCACAATGTTACCAATAGGCTGTCCTATTTGTTTTTGGTATTCAGGCAAACCAGCCTCTTCATTTATTGCAAGTATTTTACTATTTGCATGTGTGTAGTTACCATTCAATGTGATGGTGAAAGCACCAACTTTCTTGGTGAACAATAAACCTGCTTCAAAACCTTTGTATTCTGCCTTTCCTTCATTCACATTCACTGTTGTTTGTCCAAGCACGTTTGGTAACAGTGCAGGAGTCAGCAGGTCATTTCTTCTTTCGTGGAAATAGTCGAACGTAAGGCTAAGAGACTGGCGGAATAATTTTGCATCAAATCCCGCACTTGTCTTGATAGCTTTTTCCCAGGTTAGATTTGGATTAGCGAGTTCCAGTTCTGTAGTATTAGCAACAGATGTATAACCTGTACCAAATGTATACTGTGCACCACCACGTGTAAAGTAGCTCCTGTAAGGATACCTTCTTACACCCAATGCATCGCTACCTACTGTACCTGTAGAAGCACGTAGCTTTAAGTAATCAAGAGCTTTAACCGACTTCAGGAAAGACTCTTCAGAAATGATCCAACCGGCTGATACTGCAGGAAACCAGCCAAAGCGCCTGCCAGGTGCAAATACCTGTGAGCCAGAATAAGCAGCTACCAGATCAGCAAAATATTTTTGCCTAAAGCTATAAGACACCCTGTTAGCAAAGTTCAGACGTGTATTATCCAGTCGTCCTGGCTGTGCACTTACAGCCGATTGTACACGCGATGAAATCTTGAAGTCGTGTTGACCAAACATGCGGTCATAATCTAGTCCTCCCCAAAATTCATTTCTCCTCTCGTTGCCACTGAAGCCTGTGTTCCTGTAACTAAGAGGTGCTTTATTTCCAAAGCGCACAGACGAGCCAGTAGGTGAAAATTCATACACCTCATACGACTGGTTGAAACCCGACTGGTACATACCATTGATGTCATACGTATAAAAAACATTTGCAGTAAGGCCTTTGGTAATGAAGTCAAGCTTCTGCCTTACATCAACAGTTGCCAGCAATGTTCTATAAAGGTCTGTTACATTTCCATCCTCGTTTAGCATAGCCAACGGGTTGTTGCGAAACAATGCACTGCCACCATAAGAGCCATTCTCGTTCTTTATAGGAAATGCATTGGCCGGTGTATTATATACGGTGTTTAGGAAAGTTGCGTTGCCTGAAAATGGATAACGAAGATTTTCTACACGGCCACCTACATCCAATATCACATCCAGCGACTTATTGATGTGCAGGTTAAGATTAGTGCGAAAGTTGTATCGCTTATAGTTTGTGTTTGCGTTGTACTTATCGTTGTTAGCTCCTTTGTACAAACCGTCCTGGTTGAAAAAACTTAGAACAGTATAATATTTAGCAAATGCATTACCGCCACTCACTGTAGCTACATAACGCTGTACAGGTGCAGCAGGTTTTATAAATTGATCAACGAAATTATTGTTAGGATACAGGTAAGGATTGGAACCTGATTTATATGCATCCAGAGCAGCCTGGTTGTAACGAGGTGCATTGCCATCGTTTTGTGCAGCCTGGTTTACAAGGGTAGCATACGTATACGAGTCCAAAGGTCTTGTCATATGTTGTGGTGTTTGCACACCACCTTGTACATCAAGTGTAACACGCGTAGAGGTAGGGCTTCCTCTTTTGGTAGTTACATAAATAACGCCGTTAGCTCCTCTCATACCATACCATGAAAGTGAGGCAGCATCTTTTAAAACACTGATACCTTCTATCTCGCTGATATCCATGTTTGCAAAATCTCTTTCTACACCATCTACCAGTACCAGTGGTTGTTGTCCATCGTTAAAAGATGATCGGCCACGGATAAGGAAGTTTGCATCATCAGTACCCGGGCGAGTACCCATTTGCCTGACATACAAACCCGGCAACCTGCCTGCAAGTGCATTATTAAGAGTTGAAAGAGGAAGCTGTGGCAGTTCTGTCCCTTTTATGGTGCTGATAGAAGCAGTAACTGCACGCTTCTTCCGCACACCAAAAGGAATAAAAACATTGTCATCATCTCCTGCCTCTACAAGGCTTTCAATCATCATTACTTCACCTCCTAAAAAGGCAGTGGCATTTTTGATAAGCGTGTTATAACCTTCTTTTTTAAATATAAGAACATCAGTAGAGTTACACTTGATGGAGAATTTTCCATCAGTGCCTGTAACAACTCCTGAAGTTTTTTCCTGCAGGTATATCTGCACGCCTTCAAGAGGCTTTTTGTTGATGTCGATGATGGTTCCTATAGCAGTGATAGGAGTATTGGGGGATTGCGCACTACCGGTATAAGCTATGCACAGGCAAAGCGCTATAACTATAGATTTAAGATAAACATTCATGTGGCTGTACATTAATAATTACGACTAAGAGTTTACCAACCTGGGTTTTGAACTAAGATGCCTTTGCTTTTGTAGATCTCTGAGCGAGGAATAGGATAACGATGCATGTGATCCTGGTAAACCTTCTGCAGGTTTGCTGGCAGCAATTCCCTGTTGTAGGTAAATGTGCCGTTAGCATTCCTGACAACGTTCATCCCGTACATAGGCTGCGCTACTATTTCTGGCCCTGCCTTCCAACGCATGATGTCGTACCACCTGATGTCTTCAAAAGCTAATTCAACAGCACGTTCGTTACGAATGCGCTTGCGCATATCATCTTTGGTTAAACCCGCAGGCAGTGGAGGCATAGCAACACTTGGCCTTGCACGAATTTGATTGATGGCATCATACACACTTTGATCAGGTGAACTCAATGCTTCATTTTGTGCTTCTGCATAATTCAACAATATTTCTGCGTAGCGGAAGAAGACATAGTTCAAAATAGCAGTACCTGCCACATTCCTGATGTAAGGCTCTGGCCACATTTTGCGGCTATAATAACGGGTCGCAGTATATGTTACGTTGCCTGACAGGTAGTCTCTACCACCACTCCACATTTGTATCTTACGGCCCTGCCAGTCTACATCGTTGTATAAAATATTTGCACGTAAGCGTGGATCCCTGTTCTGGTAAGGCATCTGTGGGTTATATCCTGAAGTAGGATCGGTGATGGCTTTACCATTTGTCATCTCGTAAAGATCTACGTGGTTTTGCGTAGGATTTAATTGTCCTTGCGCTCCGCCCGATCCTGGTGACATAGCAAAGTCAAGCAGGAAACCATCTATGCTTCTTGGTCCTCTTACTTTTATCATGATGTATTCAGGAGAGCTCGCAACATTCAGAATGTCAGCATAAGTAGACTGCAGGCTGTACTGCCCCATATCCATTACAGCTTTAGCTGCGGCTGCAGCTGCCTGCCACTTGCTTACATCATTCGACTCATTGTTCAACTTACTTGCTGCGTACAACAAAACCCTCGACTTCAAAGCTCTTGCAGCACCTGCAGTAGCACGGCCATTGTTAGAGTTGTTGTAATCTGAAGGCAGTAAAGGATCAGCTGTATTCAGATCGTTTACAATGAAGCTCACGCATTCTTCATAAGTGTTACGAGGGATGTCAATGTCTTCGTTCACACCATATGTGCGGGTGATGAGCGGAACACCGCCAAAACGCTTTATCAATTCGAAGTACAGGAAAGCTCTTAAGAAGTGCATCTCACCCCTGATCCTTGCAGGTGACTGGTTAAGCGTCCAGGGTATCCTGTCAATGTTCTCCAGCATTTTGTTGGTCACTCTTATGCCGGAATATGCCCTGGCCCATATATCGCTGATGTCATTAAGTGCAGATCCACCACGCTCATAGTGATCGTGGTACGAACCGGTTACCAGCGTGCGAACACCTACATCACTATTGCCAGATACTGCTTCGTCGGCAGCTTGTCCTGTAATACCACGGTGATTATTGAAACGTGCATATTCATCTACCAGGTGGTTGTATGCATTATCAGCAAATTGCGAAGCAAGAATTGGATCAGCGAATATTGCCTCCTCGTTCAGGTTTACACTTGGTGCCCTGTCAAGGAATTTTTTACATGCTGTGCCTGGCAAAAGCATCAGCATGATCAATACAGATAATATGGAAGTTCTCATTGTTAGGGAATTACAATTGAAGGTTGATACCAAAATTCATGATGCGTGGAGTAGGATAGATTGACTGCTTTGAGAAGTCTGTATTTGACAAGTTGATGTTCTCCGGGTCCAGGTACATCCTGTATTTGGTCCAGGTAACCAGGTTCTGTCCTGATACATAGATTCTCAATCCCGGCACTTTAAACTTGCGGAGTAGTGACTGAGGCAGGTTATACGACAATTCAATGTTCCTGATCTTCAGGTAAGATGCGTCCTGCAGAATGAAGTCATTCAACCTATAATTGATAAATGCATTTCCTCTTGAGTGCAATGCCGGCCATGTAGCCGTTCCTGCTGTTTCAGGTGTCCACCTGCCTTTCTGGAACTCATACATCTGCTGACCGTTGTTCTGTTCACTTAGTATAACATCTGAACTAACATTTGCCACACCCTGGAATAGTACAGATAGCGTAAGTCCTTTATAACCTACAGAAGGAGAAAAGCTGTAGATATACTCAGGTGTACGTGAGTAACCGATAGGCACAATATCATCCGCATCTATTTTGCCATCACCGTTGTAGTCTTTATATTTAAGATCACCAGGTATAACCCTACCCAAAGTATTAACCGGCGAGTTAGCAATATCCTGTTCTGACTGGTAGAAGCCTTCGGTCATATAGCCAAAAAATTGGCCCACAGGTTTACCTTCCTGCTTCATATAAGCAGGTCGTCCTGGTGGCTCGTCCCTGCTGATTATCCTATTGCGGGCAAAGGATAGTTGGGTAACAAGACCATAATTAAAGGCTCCTGACTTTTGCTGGAAGTTCAACTCAACCTCGTATCCTTTGTTGTATACCTCACCAATATTTAGCGCCGGGTATGTCTGGCCATAGGTCAATAATCCGGATGACCTGTTGGTCAGAATGTCGCTACGGATCTCATCAAACAGATCAACAGTAAGTGACAATACATTTTTGAAGAAGCTTGCTTCTAAACCAATATTTCTCTTCACACCTTTTTCCCAGGTAACTTCAGGGTTACCAAAAGAAGTAGGTATAACTACAGGATAAGAAACCAAAGAAGTAGGAAGACCAAATTGAACGGCATTACCTGGTCTTGACCACGCCGGGTTGTTAGTAACACCACCCGTGGCTACAGAATAGTTATCAAGGAACAGGAACCTGTTGTTCAATTTATCGTTACCAACCAATCCATAAGAACCACGCAACTTCAGGTTCGATATCCATGTTATGTTGTCCATGAACTTTTCATTGCTCAGAGTCCATCCTGCTGAAACAGCAGGGAAGAAACCGTATTGCTTACCAGGAGCAAATTGTTCAGAACCATTATAGGCAGCATTTACCTCAGCAAAATAGCGGCGCTTGTAATTATAGGTTACACGGCTTACTACGCCCTGAGATGCTCTTGGAGGAGCATTTAATCCTGAACCTGGCTGATCTATTAACTGGCGTGTATAAAGTACAAGACCTGTGAAGCTATGTGCGCCAAAATTGCGATCATAATTAAAGCCCGTCTGAAGGTTTGAACTGATCATACCACCATAACTGGTGTTCAAGCCGCTTAATGGTTCATCTCTTGGCCTGTCAGATGCCAGGGAGATTTCTTTAGTCTGACGATCTATAACATACGCTGCCCAGCTGGCATTTCTTCTTGTAGTGCTGGAGAAGTAAGAGTCGTAACCGAATACTGTTTTAAATGACAGGCCTCTTGTTATCCTGTCAAGTTTATAACTAAGATTGAAGGTGCTTTCAAGTGTATTGTTATCATCGTTTCGTGTACCCCACCTGGTAAGCACCGCGTAAGGGTTCAGGATATTGGTACCAACGTTAGGGTTTTGCGCTATACGACCATCAGGAAGCATGACAGGATAAGCAAACGCCGGCGTCTGTACAATCCTTGATATCATAGCTTCTGCATTGTCGAATGAAAAGGTAGCGCCGGCAAGACCTGCAGGTTGGTAACGTTGTCCCATTTTACCGCCTAATCGCACACCCACAGTAAGGTCTTTGCTTAATGTGAAGTCAACATTTGAACGGAAGTTATAACGATGATAAGATGGAGTAGTTCTGAAGCCATAAGGCGATTCAAATTCTTTGAATATTCCATCTTCAAACAGGTAACCAACTGAGGCAAAATATTTAACCACTTTAGTACCACCACTTACGTTGATGTTGTGCTGTGTTTGCGGGTAATATTTCCTCGTTACATACTCAAACCAATTAATATCAGGATAACCTAAAGGATCGGAACCATCTTTGAATTTACGCAACTCATCAGCAGTCCATGTTTCAGGTATATTATCATTCCTGTTTGCTTCATTTATCAATGTTGCATTGTCAAATGCATTCAACGCTCTAGGTATACCTGTATAGCTTTGTAAACTAAAGTTTGAGCTGTAGCTGATCCTTGGTTTACCTTCTCTACCTGCTTTAGTAGTTATAACTATTACACCATTAGCACCTCTTATACCAAATACTGCAGTAGATGCAGCATCCTTTAGTACGGTAATAGATTCAATTTCATTTGGATCTATATCACCGAAACCAGAACGTTCTACTCCATCTACTACTACTATTGCTGCATTGTTGTTATAGGTAGCGCTACCTCTTATGTTTATCAAGGCTTCGTTGTTGCCCGGCTGGCCACTACGCTGCACTGCTGACAGACCTGTAAGTCTTCCTACTAAACTATTGGTAACATTGGAAACAGGCGACTTCAATATCTCCTGGCTGGACACAGTAGAAATGGCGCCTGTTACGGTAGCTTTCTTTTGCGTACCATAACCCACTACTACCACTTCATCAAGTGAAGTAGTGCTACGCCTCATTGTAACATTTACAAGCGATGCGCCACCACTTACCTCTCTTTCTTCAATAATATAGTTTACATAGGTAAATACCAGTATAGTCCTGGCACGTCCTACGGTTATAGCAAAGCGGCCATCTCTGCCCGACACAGTTGCTTTACCACTACTTTTTACACTCACAGTTACGCCTTCCATGGGATTACCGGATGTATCGGTTATCACTCCGCGTATGATGGAAGAATCCGGGTCGGCGTTATTAAAAGAAACTTGTGAAGATTGTACCTGTGCTAGTTGAGCTGCTGCATCACGGCCTTTTTTGCTTAAGATGATGTATTGATTATTCTGGAGTTCAAACACCACATTCATAGGAGCAAAAAGTTCGTTAAGCACCTGCTTAAGCTGCTTCTTATTTACCTTCAGAGTTACTTTGCGGGTAGCCTCTATTACCTCTGCACTATATACAAAACGTGCATCACTTTGCTCTTGAATTTTATTGAGGATGTTTTTAAGAGACTCATTCCTTGCATTCAATGTTATCTCTTTCTCCAGCAACTGCTGTACTTGCTCTTCACGAGCATGGGTGGCAGTTACCATAAAAAGCAACGAGCTGAAGAGTAGCATCCGGCAGAAGACTAGCCGTAGATTTGGGATTTTGTTTCGCATGTCTGCAATCGCTTTTTGGGCTTAATTTTAAAATAAAGGGTTACCAGGCCACAAGCTTTTCGTCCTGCAGCAATATTGTTTGCACTAAAAAATTTGGAATTTTCTCTTGTGGGTTCTACTTACATCCGTTGCTGTTTATTACCACGTTTCCATCTATAACTACATATGTAGAACCAATAGCTTTTGTCATGATATTGAGCTTGTCAAAGAAGCTTTCGTTATCAAACATGGCAGTAAGTGTGCAGGTTGACATTGCTTCTTCATCGTACAATATTTGTATACCATATTCTTCCATCAGTGCCTGCAGCACATGCACCACAGGCGTTTCTTCAAAATGGAATTTTGTACTTGCAGCCGGCTTAACAAATACAGGATTTTCAACCAGCTGTTTCACTAAAAGATTTTCATTCTTATCTAAAACCACCTGTTGGTTAGGTGTAAGCAATAAGCCTCCTAAATGCCGAGGACGTGCAGCAGTTTCAGAAAAATCTTCTTTATTGTATACTGATACTTTTCCTGAACGGACTACCACTGAAAGAACTTTGGTAGCAGGGTATGCATCTACAAAAAATGAAGTACCCAATACCTTGGTGACTATTTTATCTGTATAAACAACAAATGGCTGTGCCGGATTTTTCTTTACATCGAAGAATGCCTTTCCTTCCATATAAACCTGCCGCTTTTGATCGGCAAATGCATAAGTGGCTTTACTGTTGCGATACAATGTAAGCGAGCTGCCATCAGGAAGAGTGAAAGTTTTTGTAGTATCTGAGGTATTGGTATACTCAGTGGAGGCATCTTGCATTTTTTGAATGAATGCCTGGTATGATGCTGAAGGAGTAGCTGGCTGATTTAAGAAATATATAGAGGCAACTAATAAGATAACAGCGGCGGCAACGGCCCATCGTACTGCAGGCTTAATGGTGAATACTTTTGCGGTAGCCGGAGTTGCTTCTTTAGCCTCTTCATCCTTTAGTTTAGCCAGGATCTTAGCTATCTCGTTGTTTACCTCATCATCCGAAATATTTTTGTTATGCATGTAGAGGCTGTGTAAGATACTGAATGAATAATTCAAATTTGGTTGCTGTGTTGGATGTTCTTTCATCCATTTTGTCCAGTAACCAATGGATTCCTCGTCTGGATTGAACACCCACTGGCGGAAGTACGCGTTGGTGAGAAAGTCCTCGATGGTGAGTAAGGGAGCTGTGGGCGAATTCATATAACAATCAGTTAATACTATAAAGCAGCAGGAGAAAAAAATCTACTGGACTTTTGTAAACTTTTTTTAAAAATTTTTTTCTGCCGGCTTTTCGCCACTCACCGGGAGCTGAATATTTTCTTTTAAACGCTTTAGCGCATCTGACAGCAGGTTATAAACCGACTGCCGCTGCAACGAGATTATTTCTGCTATTTCCTCAGGTTTCATATCCATGTAAAAGCGCAGGTAAATGATCTCTTGCTGTCTTGCAGATAAAGTAAGTATGCCTTCTGTAACCCTACTCACCAGTTGAGCCTGTTCCTCTTTACTTATCATCAGGTCTTCCCTGCTATAGGATTGATCGTCCTGTACACGCAGGAACTGCTCTTGTTTTTCGGCCTGGGAAGAATCACGAAGCACTTCTTTATGTAATTCGCGCCTTAGTGACTTGAGAAGGTAAAACTTTACATTGGTAATTGGCCGAAGATTGCCTTTGGTACGCCAAAGGTTAAGAAAGAGGTTTTGAATGCAATCCTTCACCGCGTCATCATCCTGGTGAAGACTATAGCCATACCGGAATAGCTCTGCATAAAACTCCTGCATGAGTTTGGTAAAAGCCTCTTGGCTACCACTAAGCATGGCATTCCAATTGGCAATGGCAATATCGTTGTCTGGCGTCGGCAAAAATTTTTTAAAACACTGGAGGTGTTAATTCATGCGCAAAAGAAGGAACAAATGATCTAAGTCTGAAGCTTATGAAAATATTTTAATACCATATGAATTAGCTTCACCCGATATTGTCAATATATTCTCCTGCCAGAGATATCAAGTGTCCGCCATATCCGATACACGATTCGGTAAAGCAATAGGAAATGCGAACGCAGAAGCGGTTCTCCTTTATGAATAGCATTTTTGCAAGGCATAGCAGATCGGTTTAAATAGAAGGAGTTTATTCTTCTGCATAAAAGTGATCTATTTACCTCAAAATAAAATCAAGTAGAACTCGAATATGTTGATTTCTGCTAAATGATAACATACGCACCGTTTCTGCTCAATACAACCTGGAGCATATCATACTGAATCAAACATACTTTTCTTTATTCATCACTTCATCTTCATTTGCCAGGCAGCAATGTTGCTGGCACCAAAGGTAATGAGCATGATACTCAGGCTGCTGCTGGGCATTAGGATAGCCGCTATCATAGGCGAAAGATCTCCCTGCACAGAATAATAGATACCCACAATATTATACATGATAGAAACAACAAAGCTTGCCATAACCACACGCTTGTTGATCTTACACATTTTGATAAACTTATACAATACAGGCAACTTGCTGGCTTCTATGATTCCATCACTGGCGGGTGTGAATGTGTTAGAGTTTTCGGTAACAGCAATGCCTACATCTGCTTGTTTGAGTGCTCCGGCATCGTTCAAGCCGTCACCCACCATCATCACTTTCTTACCTTGCTGCTGCAGGCGCTTTATAGTTTCCAGTTTGTCTTCAGGCTTTTGATGAAACATTATTTCAGCGCCATTACCCAGTAGTTTTTGCAGGTAGTGCTTCTCACCAGCATTGTCACCACTCAGGATAGAAAGATTGTTCTTATACTTTCGCTTCAAGCGCCTGATGAGTGATGGTACATTATCGCGATAATGATTTTTGAACCTGAACTTACCAAGCACCTGTTCCTCCACTGCCACATATACGCAGGTCTCTTCTTCATGATCCTTGCTTCCAAACACAAATTGTTTTGACCCTATTGTAATAAGATCGCCTTCTACTATGCCTTCTATTCCTTTACCGGGTACTTCTTTAAAACCTGCTATGGTACCTCTTTTCTTATCACCTAAATAAGCCGCTACAGCCTTGCTCATAGGGTGCGTAGATTGAGAAGCCAACATTGCAACCTTAGCTTTTTGCGAAGGTGTAAGAGCTTCACCTGAATATTCAATATGCTGGTACTGCCCTGTAGTTAATGTCCCTGTTTTATCAAAAACGATATGATCTACAGCAGCTATATCTTCTATCTTTTGTGCATTGCGCAGGTACAATTTATTTCTACCAAGCAACCGAAGTACGTTTCCATTGGTAAATGTGTTGCTTAGCAATAACGCGCAAGGGCAAGCAATAATCAATACAGCAGTAACGCTGTTCCAGATCTTTGCATAGTCATTGTTGAAATACCAATAAAGCGCACTGGTGGTGGCAATAGCCAGAACAACCCAGGTGAAGTAACGAGCAAGCAAATGAACAAATGATCTTTCTTCATCACGCTTATCCTTCTTCAGTTCTTCCCTGTTCCACAACCTGGTAAGATAACTCTGCGCTACTTCCTTTATCACCAGCAGTTCAATGTTGCTTCCAATCTGTTTTCCGCCTGCATAAATGATCTCCCCCATCTCCTTTTGTACAGGCACACTTTCGCCAGTCACAAAACTATAATCAATCAAAGCAGAGCCGCGTGTAAGAATACCATCTGCAGGCACCAGCTCCTGGTTATGTATCAGCAGTGTATCATCCAGCTTTATATCAGGAAGGGCAACGGGTGTCTCTTCGCCCCTACCAACCTTGGTAACGGCAACAGGGAAATAAGAAGTGTAATCACGCTCAAAGCTTAGCTGCTCGTAAGTTTTATCCTGCAATACACGCCCCACCAGCATGAAGAAAACAATGCCGCTCATGCTATCAAAATAACCGCCGCCAGTGTCTGTCAATACTTCAAACACACTACGTCCAAAGGTTACTACCACAGCAAGTACAATAGGAGCATCAATGTTTAGAAATCCATGGCGCAGGCTCTTCCATGCACTGCTGTAAAACTCAGATGAACTATAAAAAAATACAGGAAGACTGAGAAGCAAGTTCAGGTAGCGGAACAGTCCCACCAGGTTGTGCTCCTTGGCATCTATACCTAAATATTCAGGAAAGCTGAGCAACATAATGTTTGCAAAACAAAATCCTGCAACACCAAGTTTATAGATCTTCGATTTATTGAAACGTGGTTTGGCCTGTTTTACATCACTTAAACTTATGTAAGGTTCATAACCTATAGCAGCGAGTAATTCTGCCACCTGCCGCAGCGATACTTTTGTATGATCGAATATTACATCCGCTTCTTTCCTGGTAAAATTCACTTTTGAGGAAAGTACATGCTCATTAAGCCTGTGCAAATTTTCCAGCAGCCACAGGCAGCTGCTACAGTGCATTTGCGGCAGGTAAAAAGTTATATGCGTCTGAGCTGTGTCGTGGTAGCTTATGAGCGATTGCCTGATCTTTACATCATCTAAAAAAGCAAACTTATCTTTTCGTAGAGGCTCCCGCTGGCTGGTACCTGGGTTTTGATTAATTGAATAATAATCGCACAGGCCGCTGCGGTTCAGTATCTCGTACACCATCTTACAACCTTCGCAGCAAAAGCTGTTTTCTGCTGCCACTATCACATTACTTCCACAATCTTCACCGCAGTGATAGCAAGCTGTTTTATTTCCTGTTGTTTGTTTACCGCTAAGCATACCTATGAATTATCTGCAAAAATATTTGCAGCCATAGCCAACCCTGCTGACCATGCTCATATACAAAACTGACAATGCTCATGAAAATGAAGACCATCATCTTCTACTCATTTACCTGCCGGAAACAAGCTGCTTGTGTCATTCGTTTATCTACATTTATAAAAACATATAGTATGATAACTACAACAACAAATGTTATAGAAGGACAACCGATAAAACAATACCTGGGAATTGTAAGTTCAGAATCAATCATTGGCGCTAACATCTTTAAAGACCTGTTTGCAGGTATACGCGATATAGTTGGTGGCCGCAGTGGCACCTACGAAAGAGTGATAGACGAAGCAAGAACCAATGCTATGAATGAACTGGTACAAAAGGCACAGGCATTGGGAGCAAATGCGGTTATAGGTATTGACCTTGATTTTGAAACGGTAGGTAGCGGTGGAAGTATGCTAATGGTAATAGCGACCGGAACTGCTGTAAGAATATAAGCCTGAAGGTTTAATATTTGCACGACTGGCACAAACACCAGCACATTACATGATGAACAGACTGATCCTCCTTGTTTTTCTTTTTTCTTTTCTTGCCTGCAAAAGCAATGATGGCAGCAACGGAAACGATGGCATCAAAAGAAATAAAGCAGCTAACGATATAGAAGAAAATATTTATCGCTCGGCCGATAGTATGATGACAGCTTTCAAAAGACAAGACTGGCAAACATTTGCATCATACAATCACCCCGCAATGATGCGCATGATGGGTGGTGCGGAAAACTTTGTTTTTTTTATAAAAGAACAAATGAAACACATACCGGATACAGCCATAAAAGTGATGGCAGCTGGTAATATTTTACAGGTAGTAAAAACAGAAACTGATCATCAATGCGTGCTAGAGCAGCATATGCATATGTTGCTTGAAGGCATCAACATTAATACTACAACATACCTGGTTGGCGAATCAGTTGATGAAGGTAAGAACTGGACATTCTTTGACGCATCAAGCAATGGACTGGTAACACCTAAAGACATCAAACCAAACCTGAGCAACGAGCTAAACATTCCGGCACAAAAGAAAGAGGTAAAGCAACTGCAATAGCATGCAGTTGCCTTACCAATTAAAAGTTTGTTTTTTAGTTTGAAAATGTTAGCGCCATTTAATCACATTAGCTTTTTTAAAACTGCTAATGTTGACCAGCTAAAGATTTACAACCTGCTGATGAATACCTCCTCATACACCTGTGGTGCTTCTGTTTTAAAACTAAAGGTTTCCTTGTACTCTTGCTTTCCCGCTTTGATGATGAAGCTTACTTCACCTGCAGTTTGACCACTCTTATCTATAGCAATGGTCTTTGTGAAATTCTTCTGCGAAAACTTTTGCTGAAACAGTAGCTCACCTTCCTGCCCGGTAACGCAAAGAATGAAAGGCTTTTCATCTTCATTGGCATACCGTACCACGAAGTGCATCAGCTTTTTACTTACACCTGCGTACTGTACATCAGCTACTTTTTTAAGTGTGTCTGGTGTAGACGCCATAGCTGGTTGCATAACAGAGAGCACTACAACAGCAAATGCTACCACAAAACTTGTCATTGTTTTTCCTGATTGATTGTTCTTCATAATTCAAAAATTTAAAAGTTGCATGGAAGCAATCTTGCTATGGCAAAACAATCAGTAGTATACGGTAAAGCAACCGAGAGGATGGTAAGGCAAATAATAAATAGATGTGGCTAAAGCAACCTGTATGGCAGGCAATGATGGCAAGCGCCTATGGTGAGAAATCGCTGAAGGAAGTAGGGACGATTTGATTTTAATACAGCAGAACGAAAAAGGTAACCTATGCTATCCGATCCTGCTTCTATTCATCCTTCTGCAGTAGAAGAAGTAAAAACTATGCCTAAAAACAAAAGCAGCCTGCTTTGGCTGCCTTCGTAACATTATAATAATATTCAATTCGTCTAAGAACGTATAACTACTTGTTCAGTGTCTTCCAAAGCAGGTCTTTCAATTCTGTGAGACCAGTTTGGGTAACAGACGAAATGAAAATATGTGGAATATCCTGTGGAAGTTCTTTAGCAATAGCTTCTTTCAGTTCATCATCCAGCATATCGCTTTTGCTAATAGCTATAATAAAATCTTTTTGAAGTAGCTCCTGGTTGTACTCTTCCAATTCATTGTACAGTATGTCAAACTCCTTTTTATGATCAGCACTGTCAGCAGGAATAAGAAACAACAAGCATGAGTTTCTTTCTATATGCCGTAGAAAACGATGACCCAAGCCTTTACCTTCTGCAGCACCTTCTATTATACCCGGAAGGTCTGCTACGCAAAAACTCTTGTTGCCTCTATATTGCACCATCCCCAGTTGAGGTGTAAGCGTGGTAAAAGCATAATCAGCTATTTTAGGTTTCGCTGCGGTGATAACAGAAAGCAAAGTTGATTTACCAGCGTTAGGAAAACCAACCAATCCCACATCTGCCAGTACTTTCAGTTCCAACACTTTCCATCCTTCCGAGCCAGGCTCACCGGGTTGTGCATGTTCTGGCGCCTGGTTGGTAGGTGTAGCAAAATTTGAATTACCCAATCCCCCACGACCTCCTTTTACCCATATCACCTCCTGTCCATGTTCCAGAATTTCCACCTCTTTCTCCCCTGTCTCCTCATCCTTGGCTATTGTACCTAGCGGCACTTCTATTATCACGTCTTTTCCTTCGCGGCCCGTACGGTTGTTGTCGCCACCAGGATGACCGTCTTCAGCCAGTACATTTTTAAAATACCTGAGGTGCAGCAATGTCCACATCTGGCTGTTGCCACGCAGTATAATATGACCGCCTCGTCCACCGTCTCCACCATCAGGGCCTCCATATGCAGTAAGCTTATTACGCATAAAATGCCTGCTGCCGGCTCCACCATGTCCGCTCTTACAAAATATGCGGATGTGGTCAATAAAATTACTTCTCTCCATTAGCGCAAAGATAAGAGAGTAAGCAGTAGCAACCTTTTGGCAGCAACTGCTGCTGTACATTACCGCGTTTGCCGCCGGTGGCATGGTTTCTGAATAAAGTACAAATGTGAAGGACCGAATACCTGTGAAAGGGCAATATCCTAGTTGAAAACATTCCAATCCTGGAAAACCAACGGTACACGACAAGCAGGAAGGAAGTATAATATGAGTGGATCTGAATCAACAGAACGAAGGGTTCCTGTTTTATCTGATATTCTTTAGATAAAGAGACTTCTGACGGAGGTCTCTTTCTTTTTGCACCTAAGTTTCCGATATAAGAAAAAAATCATAATGCAGCGCCTGCCGATGTTGCAGATTACCAATATTGTGCATGGTGTTTGTTACTTTTGCTACAGCACATAAAAATTATTGTATATGATCAAAACAGGCAACCCCATTATCAGCATATATACAGAGATGACACCTAACCCTGAAACAATGAAGTTTGTTGCCAACAAACTATTGTATCCAGGTAAGAGCATCGATTTTCCTGATGAAACGACAGCGGCACCTTCGCCACTTGCAAAAGAACTATTCAGCTTCCCGTTTATAAAGAGCGTATTTATCGCCAGCAACTTTGTTACACTTACCAAAACTTCAGACACTGAAGATTGGCAGGATGTAATTCCAACCATCAAGCAATTCCTGAAGGACTACCTGGAAAATGGTGGAACTGTAATAAATGAAGATGAACTGACCACTGCTAAATCAGAAGGTGGCAATGCTATAGCAGCAGATGATGACGACGTAGTGAAGCGCATTAAAGAACTACTGGAGAACTATGTAAAACCTGCAGTAGAAATGGATGGCGGTGCAATTCAGTTTAAAAGTTATGAAGAAGGCGTAGTAAGCCTGATGCTGCAGGGAAGCTGCAGTGGATGCCCATCTAGCATGATAACATTGAAAGCTGGTATTGAAGGTATGATGAAACGTATGATACCAGAAGTGAAAGAAGTAGTAGCTGAAGCAGAATAAATCAGACACATGAGAATACTAAAAGCTGCCAATCATTGGCAGCTTTTTTATTTCTGGCGAAGATGATTAATCCAGGTTACTACAACTATGCATTATTGATAAAAATGCATCATGTTATTTTCTACCCCAATCACTAATCACTGATCAACTTCTCAACTTATCAACTGATCAACCTATCAACTTCTCAACCTATCAACTCCGCCCCTTGCACCTCCCCCACCAAGTCATTATCTTCAACCCCTGTTATGGCTATCGATACTTCCAATACCAGTTTTAAAAATGCAGTTGCATTTGTAAGCGGCACCGGCAAACACCTGTTTATTACAGGTAAAGCAGGTACAGGAAAAACCACTTTTCTTAAATATATCCGCGAACACAGCCAGAAGAAAATGGCTGTAGTAGCTCCCACAGGTGTGGCTGCCATCAATGCAGGAGGTGTTACTTTACATTCTTTTTTTCAACTTCCTTTTGGTGCCTTTGTACCTGGACCACTTCACGGCTGGAATGGCTTTGAGTCAGGCATCAATAATCGCGATACACTGCTAAAGAACCTGCGCCTGCCATCAGCAAAACGCGATGTAATAAAAGAACTGGAACTGCTGGTTATAGATGAAGTTTCAATGGTACGGGCAGACCTGCTGGATGCTGTAGATACTGTTTTACGACATGTGAGGCGTAAGCCACATCTTCCTTTTGGTGGCGTGCAGATGGTTTATATAGGCGACCTGTACCAGCTTCCACCCGTGGTAAACAATACGGAGTGGGAGATACTGAACCAGCACTACAATAGCCCGTTCTTTTTTGACTCTAAAGCCATACAGCAAGCGCCTCCTGTTTACATAGAACTGAAGAAGATCTACCGGCAAAAAGATGATGCATTCATCAACCTGCTGAACAGTGTAAGAAACAACTGCTGCACCCATGACGACCTGCAGCTTTTACACCAGTACTACAAGCCAGAATTTACGGTAGGCCAGAATGAAGGATATATCATTCTTACTTCGCACAATGCTCGGGCCGACCAGGTAAACCAGCAAGAGCTGGAAAAACTGCCTGCCAAAGCGGAAAAGTTTGAAGCAATTATAACAGGCGATTTTCCTGATAAAGCATATCCTGTAGACAGAACGCTTTACCTGAAAGTGGGTGCACAGGTAATGTTCATTAAAAACGACAAAGGCGAACAGCGGCGTTTTTACAATGGAAAGCTGGCTACCATATCTCGCATAGATGGAGAAGATATTTACGTGACATTTCCTAACGAGCCGGAAGAAATGCAGCTGGAGCATGAATTGTGGCGTAACATCCGATACCACTACAACAAAGAACAAGACGAAGTAGACGAAGAGGAAATTGGAACTTTTTCGCAGTTTCCTATCCGTCTGGCCTGGGCTATTACCATTCACAAAAGCCAGGGACTTACGTTCAATAAAGCAGTGATAGATGCAGGGGCTTCTTTTGCTCCCGGGCAGGTTTATGTGGCGCTTAGCCGCCTTACTTCCATTGATGGTTTGGTGCTGCTGTCAAAGATCAGCTCCTCCAGTATTTCTACCGATAACAGGGTGCAGCATTTTGCCCAGCTGGAGCTGCCAGAAAATGAAGCTGACAGTCTGCTGGAAAAAGAGCAAAGGGTGTATACCGAGCAAATGCTGATGACCAACTTCAGCTTTAGAAAATTGTTGGATGAACTGGACGCGCTAGTGCAGTCGTATGAAGAGCGCCAGTTTCCTGGTAAAGAAACTGCTGAAGAATGGGCTGCATCTATGGCCACCAATGCATCGGCACTTGAAGAAGTGGCTGACAAGTTCATAAAGAAGCTTACCTACCTTTTTGCCAGCACATCCGACGGCAGCTATGAGCAAGTTTCAGAACGCACAACAGCTGCCGCTACTTATTTTGAAAAAGAGATAGAGGAGAAACTAGCCAAGCCACTAAACAAGCACCTGGAAGAGATGAAGGTGAAGCAGAAGACAAAAAAATATATAAAGGAACTGCAACACCTACAGCTTTTAGTAAAGCGACAACAGCAACAGGTAAAGCAGGCAGCTTTACTGGCACAGGCGCTTCACCAGAAGGTAGACATTGTACAAGTGTTAGAACGAATAGTAGAAGATAAGAAAGCTGTTCCCCCACCTGTAGAAGTGCCTAAAGGCAGGCCGGCAAAAGGTGAAAGTGCACGCACATCATTACAGCTTTTTAAAGAAGGTAAGGCTATAGCTGATATAGCAGAAGTAAGGTCTCTTTCACCTTCAACTGTTATGAGTCATTTAAGCGAGTTTATACTAACAGGGGAAGTGGACATAACCGACCTGGTGGAAGCAGAAAAACTTGATAAGATACTGGCTGTTACAACTGATGATTCTACCTCCTCAAGTATCAAAGAAATCTTAGGTGATGATTTTTCTTTCGGAGAGATCAAAGCAGCCAAGATCTTTCACGACTACCAGAAGGCTATGAAGGTGAGTTAATCTTTTTGCTGCTCTTTGGTGTATTCTCCGCTGGTAACGAGGTGCAGCATATGCAGAATTTTCTTTCGTATAGTAGCTTTTTCTGTAAAAGGAATAAAGTGCGGCCGCCCAGGGAAGAAGTGAATATCCAGGTACGGCACATTCACTAATTCTTTTTTAGCAAAAACAGCATTGCTGGTATACAACAGCTCATCTTTTTCACCTTGCATATACATTACCGGAACCATTATATTCTTCCAATACGGCAGCATCTTTTTCAATTCTGCTTCATGCGCCAGCTTTTCAGTATTGGCACTTTGAAACATGCGCGGCACCAGGCTACGTAACAGCGGATGTTCTATTGTTCGTGAAAACCAGAAGATCTTTTCTTCACCCGGCGCCATTGATGGCGCCACCAGCACAATCGCATCTACCAGTTGCGGGTAATCCATAGCAAACCTGCAAGCTATGGATGAGCCATAACTACTTCCTACAATGATAATAGGACGAGTGGGATGATGCAGTGAATCTATAAGAGGGCGGATAGCAGCTGCTTGTTTTTGTATAGAAGGCATTGGATCACCAAAACCGGAGTAGCCGTAGCCGGGCCTGTCAAGCGCCACCATTTTGAATTTTCTGAGAAACAAGCTATCCCTGAAATACTCCTGGTAAATACCTAACGAACTGGGCGCACCATGTATAAAAACCAGCATAGGCAAACTATCATTACCTACCGATGCATACCGGATACGCCTGCCCTGGCTATTATAGTAGCCAATCTTGCCTGGTACTTTATTCTCCTGGAAATAGGCTTGTAATTCTTCATCTGGCTGCCTGAATTGTACAAGCTGATCGAAAACAAAACTTGCTATCAGCAACAATGCTAGTAACACCAGTATGATCCTAGCTGTTATTCTTAACCATCGCAGTTTATATTTCTTCATTCATCATTAGATTGGCTGGTAAAACATATTTCCTCCAGCTAATGTTTACTTACCTGTTAGGTGGCACCATAGATTTGGAGCGATGCAATATACACGTGCGGAAAAATATGTACACCAGTTGTTATACATAAACAACTACTTCTTCTACAACTTCTAAATGTTTTACCCGGTTGCTGCAGATGATAAAGTCTTCAGAATGAAAATCTTTTAAAACCCTTACCACACTTAGGTTTCAGCTTTTATAGCCATGTGGGATAACTACTGCTACAAGCTGCCCCCATGGCATGGGAATAGGGAAAATAGAAGCAAACACACAAAAAATTCGCACTATGAAAAAAACACTTATTGTACTGCCATTGGCATTCCTCCTGGTCAATTGCAGTACGTCAAGAAACACAACAACAGGAGGAACGGGGACTAATACTGGTACATCAATGGATGGCTCTGTAAGCACCACTAATGTACCAGCTACTGCTGACCAGGCAATGTATGGAAGCAACGCATCTGCAGGTGCTGGCATGACAACAGGAACCATGGGTACAACCAGCGTAGCCAATGCTACTATGACCTCTGATGCATACCACGCTAATACAGGTGTTATGTCGCAGGGAAATGTTTACAACGGCTACAACGATGCACGCGCTGCTGACCTTGCAACAACTGGTACCGGAGGCTGGACTTACAACACCGACATGCGCAGAAATACGAACTACAATTCTGCAGTAGATGGACAGTGGACACTGGTTATGACACCTGAGATGGCTTCTGCATGGAGATCAGATGCGAACCGTGCTTCAGATTATGCCAGCTATTGGACACCAGAAGCTATAAGAGCAAGAAATAGTCAAACATATCTTTCTGCTTCTGCTACCATGGATGCGCGTAATGCAGGTACAACTACAGCAAGCAATAACAAACGTTCTACTACAGGTACCAAGGCAGGAGCAAAAACTTCAGCAGGTATGACATCTGGCACAGCTGGAAATATAAATGCTGGCGTAAGTGGTTCTGCAGGTATGAATGCCAATACCACCGGTATGAATGCAGGTGTAGGTGCTAATTCTTCAGCAGGTTTGACATCAGGCACAGCTGGAAATATGAATGCTGGCGTAAGTGGTTCTGCAGGTATGAATACAAACACTGGAGTAAACGCAGGTGTCAACGCTTCTACTAATGCTAACACCAATACAGGTACAGGCATTTCTTCTGATGACAATACCGTATTCGTAAATGATGCAGGTGCTGGAATTAATTCAAATGGAACACAGATAGCTGATGTAGGAACTACAGGTACAAATGGTAATGCAGCTGCTATTCAAAATGCACGTGCACAGGCACATGCTCAAGGTGGAGTAAATGCAGGTACTGGTGCTAATGCTACAATGAGTGGTACTACTGGTACAAATACCGGCACTACTGGTATGGCACAGAACAACACCATGAACCAGGACAGGAACACTGGCACGACTCAAGGTAACATGACTGGAACAACCAACATGAACCAGGGCACAGCTATGAATCAAAATAACATGAATAGCTCTGCCAACATGAGTAACACATCGCTTAATGCTGGCACAGGCGGACTGGATCTTACTGCAGCAAACGGTAATAACTTCATGTTGCCAAGACTAAACCTGAACATCGAAAATGGAAGCTATACCGGCTACACAGGTTGCAACCAAATAATGGGTAGTTTGATAGTAGATGGCGACAGGCTGCAGTTCCAAAACACCAATCCTGCAACAGCAATAGAGTGCAGTGGCGGTTTCGATCAACAGGCTTTCTTAGATCGTATTCGCAGGGTAAATTCTTATGAGGTAGTGAACAATGAACTACGCCTAAAAAATGGCAATGAAGTTCTGATGGTACTTGCGAAGAATAACAACAGGTAATTATTATTTACAGCAACTTAAAGGCATAGTCTTGACGGCTATGCCTTTCTTTTATTTCTTCTTTGCCTGCAGATTTTTTTCTACCTGCTTGTGAACAACAAGAATATACAACCACAGTAAAAGAAATAGTGCTTGCATAATTGCATCAGCCAGGTATACATCAGCAATCCGGCTTACAGAAGGATAATAAACATCAATAAATAAAAGACCTGCAGACATAACAATAGCCATAACTGCAACAGGAACAACAGGAGATAAATATAGCAGGTGAAGTAACAATAAAACAGCAATGGCAAGAATAAGAACAGATACTGTTTCAAGCAACCATATATCTGTCTTGGGACCTGTAACAGTCAAAAAACTCTTTAAGTGAATCAGCGGCCACACAGCAGTTACCAGGCAGTAAATTCCTTGAATAGCCAATAACCATTGATAAATTTTCTTCGCCATTTTATTAGCTTCTTTATATGAAGATAAGAACATGAATTGCCGCTAAAAATTATGCAGCAATCCAAGATATATGATAATTAAAAACAGCAAACTTCCTTTTTACCCATGGTATAATAATTGGAATTAATACCATTAATCTTCTAACTTAAAAATAAATAATATGCTACCTATAGTATTTCTAATCGTATTCATCCTGGTAATTGTATTCATAGTCATGAATATGAAAAAGAAGGATCATGGCAATCAACCAGGCCAATAATTAAAAAGCCATGTTTAAAATAAACATGGCTTTTTTGTTTTTATAATTACCTATCCCTGTTAATGATCTCTTGGAGGAATAGCACGCGCTGAGTCTTTCGGCGCATTTGATGTATCGATACCTGCCCCACGCATTGTATCATCTGCAGTAGGACCAGGGTTTGTATTTAAACGATCTCCTGAACTATAATTCAAACCGGCTGTATCTGCCGGATCGTCTACATTATTCTCTGGATTGGTACAGGCAAATACTGTTAGGCAAGCTCCTGCTATTAGTAACTTCTTCATACTCAAAATTTTTGTTACAAAACTTTTGCAAAAGCTTTGCCAGCAAGTTACATAGACGGCAGGTGCAGGTATAGTAATAATAAATTCTGTGAAGTACCTTCACCATACTCATTCGTACCATGAAACCATTACTACTACTGCATGGCGCCATCGGCTCCCAGGAGCAACTGGCACCGCTTAAGCATATATTGTCGTCACACTACATTGTACATTCTATAGATTTTAGTGGCCACGGCGGCAAACCATTCGCTAATGATTTTTCCATAGAACAATTTGCGCAGGAGGTAAAAGACTGGCTGCGCGAACAGAAGCTAAAGAAGATAACGCTGTTTGGATATAGCATGGGTGGATATGTAGCACTATACCTGGCAAAGCATTATCCATCATTGGTGGAAGGTGTGGCTACTCTTGGCACCAAACTACATTGGGACGAAATGGTTGCGGGTAAAGAAACAGCCATGCTAAACCCGGTAAAAATGCAGCAAAAGGTCCCTGCTTTTGCTGATCAATTAAAGAACAGGCATCATCCAAATGACTGGCAGGAACTGGTAAATAAAACAAGCGAAATGCTGCATGATATGGGTGCAAATCCGCCGCTTCACCTTTTTGATTTTAAAGAAATAAAATGCCCGGTGCTGCTGGTACTCGGAGATAGGGACCAGATGGTTTCACTGGTAGAAACAGCAACAGTATATAAACAATTACCAAATGGACAACTTGCTATACTACCTGCTACACCACATGCTATTGAGCAGGTAGATCTCGATCTGCTATCTGCCATTTTTTTAAAACATTTAGCTGCTAAAGAAGTTGTGAAGAAGCCAAAGCAACTATCGAAACCTAAAGCTTAATAGCTGCACCTACATTTACTGCTGTAGCTTTGCTATAGAAAATAATACAATGGAAATAGGAATATGCTCGTTTGCTGATGTGGGTGTACACCCGGTTACCAAAGAAAAGATTGATCCTTATCAACGGCTGCAAAACCTGCTGCAAGAAATAGAACTGGCAGACCAACTAGGACTTGATGTATTTGCTGTAGGCGAACATCATCGCCCTGATTATGCAGTATCGTCTCCTACTACTGTACTGGCTGCAGCCGCCGTAAGAACCAAGAACATTAAGCTATCAAGTGGTGTAACTGTATTAAGTTCTGAAGATCCTGTAAGGGTATATCAACAATTTTCTACGGTAGACCTGCTATCGGGTGGACGTGCAGAAGTGATGGCCGGCCGCGGATCATTTATAGAATCATTCCCATTGTTTGGGAACGACCTGAAGGATTATGACGAACTCTTTTCAGAAAAACTGGAAATGCTGGTAAAGCTGAATGAAGCGCCACGCATCACCTGGAAAGGAAAGCATACTCAATCCATCAACGATCGAGGTGTGTACCCGCGACCATACCACGGCAAGCTTCCCATATGGGTAGCTGTTGGAGGAACTCCTGAGTCTGTAGTTCGTGCAGCTACTTATGGTTTACCCATGACCATGGCCATCATTGGTGGTATGCCTGCACGCTTTGCTCCCTTTGCTAATCTTTACAGGGAGGTGTATAAAAAAGAAGGTCATGATCCCAGCAACTTGCAGCTGTGCATTAACTCGCATACGTATATAGCCGAAACTTCGCAACAGGCGCGTGATGAATTTTACCCACCCTATGCAGAGGTAATGAGCCGCATAGGCCGTGAACGTGGCTGGTCGGGCATGACGCGCCAGCAATTTGATGCTTCAACTAATAAAGAAGGAGCTTTACTGGTAGGAAGCCCGCAGCAGGTAATTGATAAACTTTTGTACGAGCATGAATTATTTGGCTACACCCGCTTCTTAACCCAGATGACTATTGGCGCTCTGCCGCACGAACAGGCTATGCGTACTATAGAACTACTGGGCACCAAAGTAGCTCCTGAAGTAAAGAAATACACGCAGCAGAAACAGGAAAAGCAATAAGTAGTTCTACTGCTGTAGGTGTGGTAGTATCTACCATACTTCCCTATGCTTAGCATCTTCTTCTGTGGGGTAGTGTTTCCACATTACCTGCGGTATTATTCAATTTCTTTTCATTTCAGGCAGAAAAACAGGAGGTACACTTATATTGATTCATTTTAGAAAAGGCTTGTCGTATGAGTTTTGAAGTTTTGACATTGGAGGAAATGAAGAAAGAAAAGGAGAGATTATTTACTTTATATCAATACAATATTTTAGATACTGAAGTTGAAGAACCGTACAACAAGCTTGTTGAAGTTGCATCTTATATCTGCGATACACCCATTTCATTTATCTCACTTGTTGATAGAGACAGGCAATGGTTCAAAGCATCGAGAGGATTATACGCCAAAGAAACGCCACGCGAAATGTCGTTTTGCCAACACACCATAAAACATGATGAGGTGCTGGAGGTGCCGGATACTTTGGAAGATGAAAGATTTCGCAGCAATCCCCTTGTTATAAATGAACCCAACATCAGGTTTTATGCAGGCAGCCCCCTTATCACTTCTACGGGTCATAAAATAGGAACGCTGTGTGTACTCGACCAGAAGCCGCGCACACTGGATGAGAAGCAAAAGAATATACTAAAGGTGCTGGCCGAACAGGTAGTTACGCAAATGGAATTGCACAAACAAAAGCAACAACTACTGGATCTAAACGATGCCTTGCTAAAAGAGCTGGAAAAGAAACTGGATGAGCAGAATAAGGTGCTTAATCTTTTTACTCGCTTTGTTCCTGATGAAATTGTAGCCAAACATTTACGCGCTGGTGGCGGCGAAATAGTAAATGATGCTGAAGCAAAATTCCTGACCGTTCTTTTTTGCGATATGCGCGGGTATATGTCTATTGTAGAAAACCTGGCGCCACAGGCTGCGGTAAACATTCTCAATAGGTATTACTCTATCATGAGCGATGTGATAAGCGTGTACAGCGGCATGGTTAACCAATATGTAGGAGATGAAATATTTGCAACATTCGGCGCACCATTCTCTTTTCCACCATATGAACGCAATGCTGTTTTTTGTGCCATGGAAATGCTGGAAAAGCTAAAGCTGCTAAATGAGGAATGCCGTTCATTTACCAACGGCGAACTGAAGATTGGCATTGGCATTCATGCCGGCGAAGTAATTACCGGTACGCTTGGTTCGAAAAATAAAATTGAATATTCTATAACCGGCGATACTGTGAACACAGGTAAAAGAATAGAATCGCTTACGCAGAATAAACCGAATTCAATATTGATATCGCTACCAGTATATGAGCAGGTGAAAGATTGGGTGGAAGTAAAAGAGTGGCCGCCGGTAGCAGTAAAAGGCAAACGTGACCCGGTGAAGATCTTCGAGGTTCTTAGGAAAAAGGAGATACAAAAATAGCCGCACCTGGAAAGATGCGGCTTGCTTTCTCAAGGTCTTAAACGACCTATTACCTTAACCCTTATTTTGCTTGCTCCTTATTAACCTCTTCAAATATTTTTTCCCATAAATGCTATGGATTGGTAGAGAAGATACTTGCTTCTTTTACCAACACTCTTCTTGGCAACTTCAATTGTGCAACGATGAGTTCAGCAAAATCTTCCGGGTGCATAACACGTTCCGGATCACCGGTTATCAGGTTGTTGCTGTTGGCCAGTTCGGTAACAATTGTACTTGGTGCAAGTGCTGTTACACGAATGCCATGTTTACGCACTTCCTGCATCAGGCTTTCGCTTAGTCCAAACACGCCAAATTTAGAAGCACTATAAGCACTTGTAACCGCTGCACCGGTTTTACCTGCAGTGGAAGATATATTTACTATATCACCTGTTTTACGTTCTATCATTTGAGGAAGTACAGCACGTGTAGCATAATACACACCAAATAGGTTTACACGCACCTGCTGCTCCCATTGCTCGGGTTCCAGTTCAAGAAATTTTCCAAATGAGCCAGTACCTGCATTGTTGATCAAAATATCAATATTGCCTAGTTGGTCGTGTACCTGCTGAACAGCTGTTTCTACCGCCTGCCTATTGCTGATGTCTGCTACTACAGGCGCTGCTTTTACGCCTATTGCTCTCAATTCTTCGGCTACAGCTTGTACATCTTTTTCTGTACGTGCAAGCAAACCAACATTAACTCCTTCATTTGCCAAAGCAATGGCTATAGCTCTTCCAATGCCTTTTCCTGCACCTGTTACCAGTGCTATTTTTCCTTGTAATGATTCCATTGTATTTGTTCGTCTTTTTAGTTTATTGTTGAAGTAGTGCAAGCAGCTTATGCGCCGCCTCTTCTGATGATGCAGGGTTCTGACCTGTGATAAGTCGTCCATCCTGTACTACATATGAAGCCCAATCAGCAGCTTTAGAATAGTTGCCGCCTTTGTTCTTCAGTTCATCCTCCAGCAGGTATGGAACCACTTCAGTAAGGCCTACAGCCTCTTCTTCACTGTTTGTAAAACCTGCTACTCTCTTGCCTTTTACTAACGGTTCACCCGCTTCATCTTTTGCATTAAGTAAAACAGCAGGAGCATGACATACTGCAGCAACTGGTTTTTTCGCAGCCCAGAAATCTTCAATCAGTTTGATGGATCCCGGGGACTCGAACAGGTCCCAAAGAGGCCCATGGCCGCCGGGGTAAAAAATAGCATCAAAAGATTCAGCTGATACTTCATCTACTGTTTTCGTATTCGCCAGTAGCTCCTGCAATGCCTTGTCTTCTTTGAATCTCTTAGTTGCTTCTGTCTGGTTTTCTGGTGCATCACTTTTTGGGTCAATTGGCGGTAAGCCACCTTTTGTTGACGCCAGTGTCACCTCTGCACCTGCATCTTTAAAAACATAATAGGGTGCGGCAAATTCCTCTATCCAAAACCCTGTTTTTTCACCTGTATTTCCAAGCTCGCTGTGCGAGGTAAGAACGATTAATATTTTCATGATAATTTTTATTGGTTATGCTACAACAACCACACCTTTAGCATTAGTTACAAACGCCATCAACGGTACAAAAACCTTCCCCTTCTTTATTGATAAGTTGCGGCTTTTCTTCTTCCCATACTTTAGCCAATACTTCTGCAAACACTTCTGAAGGCTGCGCACCTGATACGCCATACTTATCGTTGAACACATAGAAAGGAACACCTCGAGCACCAATTTGTTGTGCTATGTACTGGTCCTGGCGAACGTCATGCACAAATTCATCCGACTGTAGAACAGCCAAGGCTGCATCTGCAGGAATGCCTACTTCACCAGCCAGGCGAGCCAGTGTTTCATGATCACCAATGTTTTGTCCTTCTGTGTAATAAGCCCTGAACAGGCGCTCTTTTAGCTCGTCCTGCAGCTTATGTTGCTTTGCAAAATGCAGCAGGCGGTGTGCATCAAGCGTATTGTTGATGATGGCATTGTCGAAGTCGTAATCAAGACCTACTTCTTTGGCCATAGCGGCCATAGAGTCATTCATACGTTTACCATCTTCTGTATTTCCACCTTTTCTTTTACCTAAATATTCGTGTACCGACTGACCCGGCACATATTCCATTTCCGGGTCCAACTGGAAAGAGCGCCATACCACCTCTACTTTTTCCTTTGCGTCAAAACCTTCCAGTGCTTTTTCAAATTTGCGTTTGCCGATATAGCAAAATGGGCAAACGATATCCGACCATATTTCTACTTTCATGATTAGCTTATATTTAAACGGTTACGGCTTCTTCCAAAGCTTTCTTGCTTTTTTTAGAACCAACAGTGGCCAGTAATTTTTCTATGTGGCTACTTAAGTTGTCAAATGTTGGTTCCTGTTCAAACTTTTTGCCATTGAAGAAGAATGTTGGAATTTCTGTGACGCCAAGTTTTTTTCCTTCGCGCAGATCGTCCTGCACATATAGGCCATAAAACCCATTGATCAGTTCATCAAGAAACTTTTTGGATTTTACACCTGCATCTCTTGCATGGCGCTTCAGGCTGATAACACCCAGGCTGTGCCTGTTGGCAAACAACTCGTTGTGCATTGGCCAGAACATACCTTCCTGTGCAGCTGCAAGCGAAGCTTCGGCCGCTTTGTGTGCCTTCTGGTGTATGCTCAACAGTGGGAAGTGACGAAAGATGAACTTAACCTGGTGTGGGTAAGTTTCTAACAAAGCTTTGACAACTTCGTGCGCATCGGCACATGCTTCACTTTCGTAATCGCCAAACTGTACCATAGTTATTGGTGCATCTTTTTCACCAACTACTATTTTATGTGAAGGAACAACCTCTACAATTTCTACTTTTTTCATATTGTTTTCATCGAAGTGTTACTGCACGATGAACAGCTTTTCTTTTTGACGTCTTACTTTAGGAAGTTTTGCCAGCCAGTCATTTTCTTCATCGCGGTAGCCAAGCGGCAGGATAGTTACACTACGCAAGCCTTTTTCCTGCAGACCCAATAGCTCATCTAATTGGGCTGCATTAAAACCTTCCATTGGTGTAGCATCTACACGCTCTTCTGCTGCAGCAGCAATAGCTGTGGCAAATGCTATATAAGCTTGTTTAGAAGCCCATTGAAAATTCTGCTCATCAGTATTACGGGTTACCATCCCCAGCAATGAATTCTTGAATTCAGCCAGTGTTTCAACAGGTATATTACGTGTAGCAGCAGTATGTGCTATATATTCTTCTACATGTGCAGGTGTGATTTGTGCCCATGCTGCAAACACCAGCAGGTGCGAACTATCTACAATCTGCGATTGGTTGTAAGCTATAGGTTGAATTTTCTGTTTAATAGCAGGATCAGTGATAAGCAAAACCGTGTAAGGCTGCAGCCCCATAGAAGAAGGTGCAAGTTGTATAGCTTGCAAAATATTCTCCACTTTCTCCTGTGGTACCTTTTTACCGTTTAGTTTTTTTGCTGCGTAGCGCCACTCGAGTGATGTTAGTAATTCCATATTTTTATGTATTATTAGTTTCTTAGTACTTTAACTTTACTTAGTTACTTAAAGTAACCAAAGGTAGGTAGCTTTGAGGTTCTGAGAAAGGAATAAATGTTAAAACATTGATTATGGCACTGAGTAGTAAAGATTGTGAGCGGATCTCGAGCATTTTCTCTGGCAAGTGTAGCCAGAAGAATATTTGCCCGGTAAAAGATATCATGGCGCGGTATGGCGATAAATGGTCGATGTATACAGTGCTGCTATTGGGGCAGCATCATAAAATGCGGTTCAACGAATTGAAAGCCGGCATCACCGGTATATCGCAGCGGATGCTTACGGTAACGCTTCGTTCGCTGGAAGAAGATGGAATAGTAGCACGTACACTGTATCCGGAGATACCGCCGCGTGTAGAATATGCACTGACAGAGTTGGGTGAAGGCCTGCTGCGGCAGTTGCTGGAACTAGCCAGTTGGGCAAATGATCATCATGCTGATATCATGAATGCGCGGAAGAAGTATGAAAAGAAGCAAGTGGAGAATTAAGTAACACCGGAACCAGCGTTTTAAAAAGAAGCCTTCGAATTTTAATCGCAAAAAAAAATGTGCAAACAATTAAAAGTCGTTTGCACATTTTTCAACCAAACATTCCAAACCTTATCCGGGTATCCTGGAAATATATTTCTCCAATTCTTTTATCTGGTCCACTACCTGCTTTGTAGTAGGCTTCAGCGCCTTTGCTTTCCTGAAGTAATCTTTTGCAGCGCGAAACTCTCTTTTGTTCATAAAGATCTGGCACATGCTCAGGTAAGCAACAGCCTGGCTTTCTTTATCGGGTATACCAGCGCGGATAGCCTGGCGGATATAACTTTCGCCCGTCTTCATATCTCCTTTCTGAAGCGCCATCATTCCCAGCTGAAGCTTGTTTGCACCTTCGGCCTCAGCCATTGGAGAACCCAGTTCAAGGCTTTTCTTCATATGTTTTTCAGCACTGTCAAAATCCTGGCTCATCATGGCCAGGTTGCCCTTCAATGTGTAATAGGTAGAGCGGATTGGCTTGTACAATAGGTTTGGAAACCAGATGGAGTCCATGATCTTTTTTACAGCTTCCATGTCGCCACGTTCCATTGGCTCCTGTATCAGCCGCAATGGCCCAATCAGGAAGTGGCTCACAATTCCTATAACAGCAATAAAATATAGAATAAAAGAAGGCCAGAAACCGGCTGCAATATTTACCCAAATAGCAAGAGCAAGGGCTACAAGGCTAAGCGGGAAGCGGTACCGGATCAATAAGTTGTAAAACTTCATACGTCTTTAAAATTGGGCAGCAAAGATAAGAGGCAGGTGCCAGATTGCGGTTGTAAAACCTGCAGGCCGTCTAGCAAATCATTGTGATCCTGAAATCCATTGGCATGGTAAGCTAATTGCAGTGAATGACAACTGGCTTAAGCCATCTTCAAAAAATTGTAGAACTTTGATTACTAAAACTTTATGATTATGAAACAAGGGTTATTGAAAAATGGATTAACTGCTCTCCTTGTAGTAGCAGCAGCTGGATTTGCAGGTTGTGGTGACAATTCCGGGTCACATTCTGAAGGATCGCACGATAGTGCAAGCCATGGTGCAGCCAACAATCAAACTCAATCAGAACGTGCGGAAGCTACATTGGACGGCACTACATCAGATACAACTGTGACTGGTACAGTACGTTTTGAACACCAGGGAAACGGCCAGGTGCGTATGACGCTGGATATAACGGTAGACAAGATGGCTAATAAGAGTGTGGCAGTACATATTCACGAACATGCAGACTGTGGCGACCACGGCAACCATGCCGGCGGCCACTGGAATCCAACCGGCGAAAACCATGGAAAGTGGGGCGAGGGCAGCTACCACTCAGGCGACTTTGGAAACATCAACCTGGATGGCTCCGGCAAAGGCACTTTGGAATTAACCTCAGACCGTTGGTCTATAGGTGGTGATGAGAAAAAAAATGTGGTGAATAAAACAGTGGTTGTGCACAGTGGTGTAGACGATCTGAAATCGCAGCCATCAGGCAACTCAGGCAGCCGTATAGGTTGTGGCGTTATCAAAGGATCGTAAGACTTTGGCGCAAGCCGAAAAAAATATTGGAAAACTCCGGCTGTACCTAGATATTTGCAGCCGGTTTTTCATTTGGCCCCGTAGTTCAATGGATAGAATAAGAGTTTCCTAAACTCCAGATACAAGTTCGATTCTTGTCGGGGCTACTTCTAAAGCTTTTCAAGCCTTGATAGCAGACGCTTTCAAGGCTTTTTCTTTTTACATCATTGACATCTTTGTTCAGGTAAATCATGAATAAATTTAGGCAGCCTGGTTAAGCTTTGCCGCCACTGCCTCTGCCCTGGTTAATAAAGAAGGTTCTCCAATTTCTTTTGTAAAACCAGCGAAGGCTGATGTAGGCCCCTGCCATTGGAGTTCGTCAACGTTTTTAAAAAGCTTTTTGTTTGTTACTAAAGTTGCCAGCCGTTTAAAAAGCAATGCTTGTTCCAGTTGCGCACCAAGCACTTCTTTAGGAAAATCTTGTATTGGACCATGTTGGTTCAACAGCCGTGCGGCGCCTGTTTTTCCAATTCCAGCGATACCGGGAAAGCCATCGGCGGCATCGCCAACAAGGGCTAGAAAATCGGGAATGAGAACGGGCGGAACACCATACTTCTTCTTGATCTCATTGGCATCTCTTATTGCTTTAGCCCGGCTGTCAACCTGCACTACGCGATCTTCCCTTACGCACTGCGCCAGGTCTTTATCAGGCGTCCATATACACACCTTTTGGACACGAGGATCAGCAGCAGCCAGCTGGGCGGCAGATGCCAATGCATCATCAGCTTCCAGTTCAATCATTGGCCAAACCACTACACCCATCATTGCCAATGCTTCTTCCAGTGGGTGAAATTGAGCAAGCAGTGCAGGCTCTATACACTCTCCATTTTTATACGTAGGCCACAGTTCATTTCGAAAAGACTCTATAACGTGATCTGTTGCTACACCCATGCCAGTCGCACCTTTTTCTATTTTTTCCAGTATCCCATTCAGTACACCAACTACGGCGCCATACTGTTTATCCTTGCCTTTATTAAACCGGCGTTGACCATAGAAATGCCGGAATAGCTCGTACGTGCCGTCGATGAGATGAACCATCATGGATGAATACATTTTTGATTGACTTCCTGAATTTCTTTTAGCGAATAAATATCTGAAGCCTTTTAATAGTCAATAGCAACATCAGCGCCACAGGCTGCTTTACAATACATTAGTATTTTTAAGTAAATGAATTAATTTTCTATTATCGATTGTTCAATAACCTTTAGTTGCCTTTTAATGATCTTAGCATGAAACATCTATTGATTATACTTTTCTTGACAACCTTATTTTCATCCTGTGCTAATTCGCAAAAACAACCTACTCCCCATCTTGTTGGAGGACCATGTGAGGGATGTGAAGCTGTTTTTGAATTCGGAAATAAGATCTTAGAACCAGTAGACACCTTGCCAGGTTTTTATGAAGACGGAATAAGAATAAAAATAACCGGAACTATATTCCAAGAGGATGGAAGATCTCCCGCTAATGATGTGATACTTTATGTTTACCACACAAATCAAAAAGGTATTTATCCAACGAAAGGAGATGAAACAGGTTGGGCTAAGCGACATGGCTATTTAAGAGGCTGGATCAAAACAAGCAGCAATGGGCAATATGAATTTTATACGCTAAAACCTGCAGTGTATCCCGACAGAACAGAACCTGCACATATACATGCAACTATTTTAGAACCTGATGGAAAATATTATTGGATAGAAGATTATTACTTTGAAGGAGATAATTTATTGAAGCAAAAACATATTAATCCAACTTCACCAAGGGGTGGTAGCACAGGAGTTCTTACTTTGAAAAAAGAAGGTGATATTTGGGTTGGAAAAAGAGATATAATCCTGGGAAAAAATATTCCAGCTTATAAATAGTGAAGCAAAGAACTATTTGTCATAAAAAAAATATTTAAATGGAACTTCTACTCCCTGAGGTCGGGCTGATAATTTGGATGTTATTGGCATTGGCAATATTGGTATTGCCAATATTTGCTCTTGTTCATCTTATAAAAACAAATTTTAGGGATAGAACAACCAAACTTATTTGGGTATTAATTATTGTTTTTGTACCCGTTGCAGGATCCATTATTTATTTCGTTTTTGATAGAAAACAAAAAGTGATAGTTGATTAACTGCTTACTTTTTTGAAACAATTATTGACAACTGGTAATAAATCTTTTTACATCTTTCCAAATCGCTGCTCTACAGCCTGCTTTCTGAAATCAAATATTTGCTGCAGTTTCTTACGGACCAGTAAAGTATTTGCAATGTCACCAATAAACCAGAAAGGAATTTTATAATGTACTATATCCGTCATTTCAACGCCACCAGGTATTTCTTTGAAATGGTGCTGGTGATGCCATAGTGAGTAAGGGCCGTACCGCTGTTCGTCTACAAAATATACCGGCTCCTGCACGTGCGTAATTTCCGTCATCCAATAAACAGGTATACCAAACAGCGGCCGTACTGTGTATTCTATCAGCTGGCCTGGATACATCTCTTTACTGTGGCTGGTACTCCTTACTACGAAGCCCATGTCATTAGGTGTAATGTCGGCTAAATTATCCGGGCGACTGAAGAAATCCCACGCCTCCTGTAATGTAACTGGTATCCGCTGTACCGCCCGTAGTGAATAAACTTTCGACACTTCTTTAGCTTTTACAACATTACAGTATTCGCTTTTGTTCGTTTTATCAGCGGCTAAAACTAAGCCTGCGTTCTGTCACATTTCCTGCTTCGTCCTCCACTATTATTCGCAGATCATGACGACCGGGAGTTGTCCGTTCATCAAAATCATGAATGAATGCATAATCCCTTCTCCGAAACATCAACCATTTACCATCCAGTTCTGCCCTGAAGCTCCTGATCTCTCCTGCATTGTCTTTTACAGTAAAAGCTATTGAGCGGCTTTTTGCCAGGTTAGCATTGTTGGCAAAACCACCCGTAATGGTGGGCGGAATTGTATCTACCAGGAGCCTTACCTCGCCCAGGTCCCAAAACTTTGCGGTCATCCAGTCGCCATCCCAGGGGCCTTTGGTTGCTACTGTTTTTCTTGGATTTACCAGCTGCATCACAATCTTATCCCGCCTTGGGTCAGAAGCCGGTATATCGGATCTGATCTTCACAGTGAAGCTATCATGAACCGGCACCTGGAATGTATGCAGTGAATGGATCTTTGAAGCAGCCACCATATCTCTTGCAGCTGTAGCCACATGTACGAAAGGCACCAGGTGGTAAAAAGACGACGCAGGAAAAGAAACCTGAATATCGTTCAGCATTAGCTGGTTTACCTGGTTAGGAAGCATAGGGATGCTATTGGATGAAAATGCAATATCGCGGCTGCCGGATGGGTCGTAGCGAAAGCGGAAGCGAACAGTGGTAAGATTCCCTGCTACATCGCGCACCCTAATCTCTGCATTATGAACAAGGGTATCGTGAAAAATATAAACCCCATCTCCTGCTGTGGTTGCAAAGATGTTGCTGTTGTTACCGGGCAGGCGGCTCAGGTGCTGAATGTAGCGACCACCAGCATACTTGGTTTTGAAATCAATCGCTCCATTCATTGCCCTCGTTTCATTGTAGGATACCTCGCTAAGCCTAAAGCCAAAACGTGCTGTATCGTCTATATATACTTCCGCCTGGTAAATGCCAAACATGAACGGCGATGTATTGGTTTTATCCTCAGCACTTATGCCTAAACTGAATGTAGATGTAGGAATGGAGACTACGCTACTGGTAGCCGAATAAGCCTGTCCTGCTTTCCTGATGGGGATGGTTTTGGGACCAACCTGGTAGGTGCTGAACCGGCGGTCGTAATAGTACAACTGGTAAATAACCGGCGGAATATTGTCGGGCAAACCAAAATTGAAAAGCCATGGGTTTATATTGACCTCTGTTTTAGTATCACGTATTTCAAAGTGCAGGTGAGGTCCTGCTGATCCACCTGTATTGCCACTATATGCTATGAACTGTCCTTTGGTTACAGGGAACTGCCCGGGAGCAAAAGTGATATCCTGCTCCCACTGCTCGTCAGCATATTGCTTGTTGATTACATAGCTATTGAGAGCCGGGTAAAAATCATTAAGATGTGCATAGAGGGTCGTATAGCCATTGGGATGATTGATGTAAATGGCTCTTCCGTAACCATAGCGTTCAATTTTGATGCGACTGATGTATCCCTCAGCCGCGGCATATACAGGTAGGTTTTCGCGCTGGTTGGTGCGTATGTCAAAACCCATGTGGTAATGGTTGGTGCGCAGCTCACCAAAGTTGGCGCTAAGCTGCAGTGGAATCCCCATTGGGTTACGGAAATAGTTGGAAGGATAATTTACAGGCGGAAACAGTTGAGCATAAGAAAAATAGCAGGAACAGGTAAACAACAACAGTAACAACTTCTTCATCATCATTTGTTTTACATAGGTGTGGCTCTTAAGGGCGACAAAAATCTTACCAGCGGAGCTGAGCATTAGTTGTGAGGCGGGAGGAGCTAAGGCGGATGCTGGATGAGGGATGCTGGATTGATGAGGTAGGTTTCTAGTTTCTGGTTCCTGGTTCCTGGTTCCTTATTCCTGGTTCTTCTGATCTCTGAATGCTGATTGCTGATACCTGATACCTGATCTCTGATCTCTGATCTCTGACCACTGATCTCTGACCTCTGACCTCTGATCCAAAAGCTTTAGAAAAATTAACCACTATGTTTCGTTGATGAAGCTACATTTGCACAATTTGTTTTTCCTGCCGTAGAATGGAGATTAGGTGCTGAGCTAATAGCTGAAAAGCATACCAATAGCTGCAGTGTGCGACGCAACGGATGATGAACAGTGCTGGAAAAGCCGACCCCAACAATTTTTTACTATGCCTAGAGACACTTCTATAAAATCAGTATTGATCATTGGATCAGGACCAATTGTAATTGGCCAGGCCTGCGAGTTTGATTATTCGGGAAGCCAGGCGGCCCGCAGCCTTCGCGAAGAAGGCATCAAGGTGGTGCTGATAAACAGCAATCCCGCCACCATTATGACGGACCCTATGATGGCGGACAGGGTTTACCTGCTGCCACTAACGGTGGAAAGCATTGAGCAGATACTGGAAGAGAATGAGATTGACGCGGTGCTGCCTACCATGGGTGGACAAACAGCCCTGAACCTTGCCATTGAGGCCGAGGAATTGGGAGTTTGGAAGAAATACAACTGCCGCATGATCGGTGTGGACGTAGCAGCCATCAATACTGCTGAAGACCGCGAACAGTTTCGCCAGCTGATGGTGAAGATTGGTGTGGCGGTGGCGCCTAGCCGCGTGGCTAACAGTTTCCTGGAAGGAAAAGAGTTTGCACAGGAAATCGGTTTCCCGCTGGTGATCCGTCCTTCATTTACACTGGGTGGTAGCGGCGGTGGATTTGTTCACACGAAAGATGACTTGGATGAAGCGCTGGAAAGAGGATTGACAGCTTCTCCAATTCACGAGGTGCTGGTAGAAAAAGCGGTACTTGGCTGGAAAGAATACGAGCTGGAACTGCTGCGCGACCAGGCAGACAACGTAGTGATCATATGTACCGTAGAGAATTTAGATCCAATGGGTGTTCATACCGGGGACAGTATAACTGTTGCTCCTGCTATGACCCTAAGCGATACTGCTTTCCAGGATATGCGCAACCAGGCGATACTGATGATGCGCAGCCTGGGCAACTTTGCCGGTGGATGTAACGTACAGTTTGCACTTAATCCTGAAACGGAAGAGATAATAGCCGTGGAGATAAACCCGCGTGTAAGCCGTTCATCGGCACTTGCATCAAAGGCTACCGGTTACCCTATTGCTAAAGTAGCTTCTAAACTTGCTATAGGCTACCACCTGCACGAGCTGAAGAACCAGATCACGCAAACGACATCAGCATATTTTGAGCCTGCACTTGACTATGTAATTGTAAAAGTGCCACGCTGGAACTTTGATAAATTTAAAGGAGCCAATGATACACTTGGATTGCAAATGAAAAGTGTAGGTGAAGTGATGGCTATCGGCAGAAGCTTTACCGAAGCGATTCAGAAGGCTTGCCAAAGCCTGGAGAATGAAGCAGTAGGCTTAGGCTATTATGGCAAGAGCCTGCAGAAGAGCAACGACCTGCTGGAGTATATCAAGACACCAAAATGGGACAGGATATTCAGGATTAAGGATGCGCTGATGCAAGGTATTACTGTGAAGACAATTGCCCAGGCTACAGGTATTGATAAGTGGTTCCTGTACCAGATCCAGAAGATATGTGATATAGAAAAGGAAATTGCTAACCACACACTGGAGTCGCTGCCGGCTGACCTGCTAAAAGAAGCTAAGAAGAATGGCTTTAGCGACGAGCAGATTGCTCGCATCATGCGCAACTGCACAGAAGATGATGTGTACAACAAGCGTAAGGCTCTAGGCATTACACGTGTTTACAAAATGGTAGATACCTGTGCTGCTGAGTTTGAAGCAAAGACGCCTTACTTCTATAGTACGTTTGAATAAATTGAAAAGCTTATAAAAGTAAAAGAGGCGCGTGTTGCGCCTCATTTATTATGCATTTAATTTGTTGGTTAGCTAAAGCAGGGTAACAGAATATTTCCCAATAGCATTGAACCATCTACCTGTTGTAGCATCTGTTATGGCTAAAACAGTATTTCTACCTTCTCCACGAATAGTAAAACCTGGTGAGTTACCAGAATCATCTTTTACAGTGTAACCACTTCCCCTTTTTACTATTGTCAGCTTCGCAAAACCTATTGTTGGTGTTCCATCATTTCCTGCAAGGACCAACTCAGTAACATGATCAGCAGGGCCAACCAGTTTTTCAATTTCTGCGAATAAATTGATTGAAAGGTTCCTATTGTAGTCGTTATTGCCTGACGGGTACTTTGAATTGTACGATATGGTATACACATTACCCTCTGCACTGATACCGGAACTGGAAACAGGATAATCTGCATGCAACTTTGTCAAGCCCCTGAAGTCGCAGTTGAGTAATTTGATGTTCTTATAAACAGCCTTTGTGGCAGCACCTGTAGCCTGGATCAAAACATTATTGGTTGGCCTGGTGTCTAAAAAATATCCATGCGTATCCTGCATTGTGATGGAAGAGTTGTCATCATTCACAAGAACAACAGTTTTTTTTGCGCCGGCAAAAAATGAGTTCTGAACCTTTACCCTTGCATTGAAGATATTTATGCCGATATCGCCATAATGCTCAAACCAGCAATCCCGCACCTGCACTACGTCCAGGCCACCCACCTCACCATTATTAACTACTTTCAAAGAAGTTCCTTCCACACCTTCAAAGATCAGCCTGTCAAGAGTTATCATTCCTCCTGAACCGCCGGGTGAAACACCTTTTCCAGGCTCTATGACAACAGCATTCTTGATTCCTTTGCCTAAAGTATAGTTGCGCAATGCAAAAGCATTTGAGGCAAAACGCAACACATCTTTATTATTCGATTTAGAACTGATGACATGTACACCTATTGTGGATCCGGCTATTTGTTTGCCGCCACCGTCAGCTAGTACACCTATAGATCCTTTATTTAAAAATGCAGTTTCAAAACCTTCGAAGCCAACATTGATGATTTTAGAATAAGCTGCATGTTCCAGTAATAGACCGACTGAGCCAGCAGAAGTATTCTCTTTTTTGATCGTCAGGTTTTTTACTTCAATAGGCATGATGCCGTGTGGCGTATTGTTTCCAATATGTATTGCAGCCCCGGAACCGCGGTATAAAATAGTAGCATCAGCCATTCCCACCAGGTGAACGAACTTGCCGTTTTCATTTTGCCTTATGGTAGCGCTGGTGATGTAGGTGCCTGCAGGGAAAATTAGGTTTAGAACCCGTGACCGCGTATGAACATCAATCTGAGAGGCTGCCGATGAAAAAGATATTGCATCAGTAATAGCTTTGGTGTCATCTGTTACACCGTCGCCCCTGGCACCAAACCATTTCACATTGATGTCGGAGTTGGTTGTATTTCGCTGGTAATATTCATTGCCTCTTTTCCTGAAGATAACGCCATCTACTTTGCTATCATTCATAGCTGTACCATCAATCCATTTGGTAACGCGTGTATAGCTTACAGGCTCACCGGTAAAATCATCAACCAGCCCGGAAATTACCTGCCGGCTTTGTGTAGTACCTGTTCGTGAAGCGGCTGCACTATTCTTCTTATCGGAAAAAACCTGGTTAGCTGGTACAGCTTCTTGTGCTACTTGTGAAATAGCAGTAAATGAAACCAGCAATAAAATGAACAACATGTGAAGTTGGCGCATAGACAAAATATTAGAACAGAGGGTATTCAATGAATATGCCTAAGTAAGACAATTGCTGAAAGATAATCTTAAAGACTTATTAAGTTAGCCAGCTCCTTTACCCGGCATTGATCAAACGAGACACTTTCCTCTCCTGCTCCTCGGATGTTTTTACTACTTATCTTGTTGCCTTTATTTGCATATGCCATCTAACCGTAAATTCTGGATCTCGATTTTTTCAGCAGCGGCTATATTCTTTTACCTGCTGTTTGGTAACCCTTTCAATGTAGAACCTACAGCAGCCAAAGTACTGGCTATTGGTGGGTTGATGATCACTTTGTGGGTAACAGAAGCTGCTGCCATGCCGGTAGTAGCACTGCTGCCATTGATCCTGTTTCCGGCTATGGGCATAGCAACCATTGATGAAACAGCTACGCCTTATGCTAACCCGGTTATCTTTCTTTTCATGGGTGGTTTCATGATAGGCCTGGCCATAGAAAAATGGAACCTGCACCGGCGCATTGCGCTCAACATTGTGAAGGTGACCGGTACCAGTGGCGACAGGATTGTATTGGGCTTTATAATAGCAGCTGGCTTCTTAAGTATGTGGCTCAGCAATACAGCCACCACCATGATGATGTTTCCTATTGCAGCCTCGGTGATAACGGTGATGAAAGACAATGACGACGGCAAAGGCAGCATCCAGAATTTTGCAGTTACCATCATGCTGGCCATTGCTTATGCTGCTAATCTTGGCGGAATTGCCACCATCATTGGCACGCCGCCCAATGTGGCTTTTGCAGCTTTCATTCAAAAGAAATACAACTACACCATTGAGTTCCTCGACTGGATGATGATCTGTTTACCTATTGCACTACTGCTACTTACTGCACTTTATTTTGTAATGGTAAAGTGGATGTATCCAAACAAGATCGCATCGAGCGATGCCACCAAAAAGATGATACACCTGGAGATAAAAGCCTTGGGTAAAATAGGAAAAGCAGAAAGCAGGGTGCTGGTGATTTTTGCCGCAACCGCCTTATTATGGATAACAAAGGATCTTATCAACCGCCTTGGTGTAATTGCATTAAATGATACCATGATAGCTGTTATGGGAGCTGTTGCTCTTTTTTTAACGCCCAGCGGCGAAAAAAATCCAGAAGAAAAATTTGTACTGCAGTGGCGCGATACTACCAAAATGGCGTGGGGAATATTGTTGCTGTTTGGCGGTGGTATCACACTGGCTAACCAAATGGAGAAAGCAGGATTGATAGGCATGATGGGTACATGGCTTGCCGGCTTCTCTGGCAGTGGTGGTTTTATACTTGTACTGATGATTGCACTGATAGCAGTTTTCTTAAGTGAACTGATGAGTAATGTAGCGCAGGTAATAGTGTTTGCACCTGTGATAGCAGGTATGGCTGATGTGTTAACCATAAATCCATTACTGCTTGGCATACCTATGACTTTAGGTGCAAGTTGCGCCGGTATGTTGCCCATGGGTACACCACCCAATGCTATTGTTTTTTCCAGCGGACATATACGGCTGAAGGATATGCTGAAAGTTGGTTTTGTGGTTAATATCCTATCGGTGATATTGATCGCATTGTTTTGCTACTACCTGGTGCCGATGATCGTTCCGGAACTTAAATAGCTACAGCACTCATGACATTTAAGACCAAAGGCATTGTTTTACGCACGGTGAAATATGGCGAAACAAGCGTCATCACCACTGTGTATACAGAGCTTTTTGGTTTGCAGTCATACATAGTAAAAGGCGTTCGGCAAAGCTCTAAAAGATCGCAGGGTAAGGGAATATTTTTCCAACCTGCAGCTATACTGGACTTGGTTGTTTACCACAATGAGCTCAAGAACCTGAACTTCATCAAAGACTACCAGTGGGGATATTTATACGATCATGTTTTGTTTGATGTGGTAAAAAATGCAGTAGCCATGTATATAGTGGAAATGCTGCATCACTGCCTGAAACAACCTGAAGCAAACCCTGAACTCTATTACCTGGCAGAGGATACATTGAAACAACTGGATAAAGGAAATGCTACACTTACAGCCAACCTTCCACTCTACTTTATGCTTCACCTGGGTGGTGAACTTGGTTTTAGAATCCAGGGGGGATATGAGCCTTCTACACCTATCCTCGACCTGCACGATGGTCAATTTGCAGAAGAACGACCAAACCATTCTTACTACCTGGATGGAGAGCAGGCAAAGCTTACTTCAGAGCTATTAGCCATACATTTTTACAACGACCTGGAGAACTTCAAACTGAACCGTAACCAGCGCCGCCTGTTGCTGCAGGCTTTCCAGAACTATATCAGCCTGCACGTACAAGACTTTGGTGAGCTAAAGAGCCTGCAGGTATTGCAGGAGGTATTGAGCTAGCGGCTATATTTTCCTTATCAGCAATTTGGCTCCGTTGAAATCTACTGCTGCATCCAGCACATGTACCAGGTTCTGCCAATTGGCTACAGGCTCGTATGCATGTGCATAGATCTTTCTTACAAACATATTTACCTGGTTGCCTTCGGCTGTAGTAGTAACTGCAAAACTTCCTGCAGCAGTCTCAACATTCAGGTTCAACTTATCTAAACCTTCAGCTTTGTAGCCATCAGGTAAGCTCACTGAAATAACATAATCAAATGCACGGGCAAAAGGCATGTATACATCCACTTTTCTATCGCGCTGCCATGGCTTTAGCTGCAGCTGCCCGCCTATAAATTTGCCTATGTCTAAAATGTAATTGTTGCCAGCCTTCTTCACCAGCCCATCAAAAGTAAAATGCGATGAATAGACAAAAGCCGGTTCTGTATGACGTATTCCAATAGTATCTACTTTAAATTCCAACAACTCTTTTGGAGCTATCTCAAACTGGCTTTGTATCTCTGATTTAAAACGCTCCTTTACATCTTCGCGAGCTTTAGCAAAGGCATTCTTGTATTCATCGCTCAGGCTACGGGTGCGGCGTTTTTCACTTAATTCTTCTACTAATGATTTTTCTAAACCCAAAGCTTTCCTTTCTGATTCGTAGTATTCTTCAAATAATAATAGCCGCTTCTGATCATCAATTTTAAAATGACCTGTATTAGATGTTTTTCTTTTTACATCCAATACCTGCATATTATCGGCATCCAGTTTTACCTGCAGGCGTTCTACCTGCATGTTCTCTTTCCATGAACTGGCAGGGATACTTGATGTTGTTTCTGCAAAATCTTTGCGGCTGCGCGACATGTTGCCGCCGGTATTGAAGCTGGGTGCTTTATCTATTCCTTCATAATGAGCAGGAATATAACCGGCAGGTGAGAAAAGATTTTCTATACCATAGTAAGCAGGCTTACCTTCTTTAACTACTACTATATATTCAAAATCATCTTTGTCCATTACTTCCTGCAGGTGCGGACCATATTTAGATGTTACCAATGCCAGTTCAGCCCTTATGTCAAAATCTTTAAAAACCTCGCTCAGGTAAAAAAGGTATTTCTTGCTATACAGGTTGGCGTAATTACGGCTCACACCCACCTCTATATTTTCAGATGAATTGACATCGTAGGTAGTAAGAAAGCGGAAAGTATAAAAGATAAGAGAAGCCAGTTCGTCCTTTGGAAGTTTATCGTAATCCTTATTCACCTTTTTTAATGCAGTCTTTACGCGGTCGTAAAATGCAGACTTGGATGTGCCCATTCGTAATTGCGCCTTCTCCATTTGCATTTGTATCACCTCGTCTTCTACAATCTCCGACATGGGTTGATTGCGATATACCTCGCCTGGTTTGCGCGCATTAATTCTGCCTGCATACATTCCATTGTAACCAACTATGATGTTCATGCGAAGGATAGGAATCTGCCGCATAGAACTCATCCAAAGAGTGGTAGGAAAAGCAGGAATGTCTTTGGCTGCTACATCCAGCACTATATCATCGTCTTCGCCACGTGATTGCTTGAACTCTGGCGCACCATTCAATGCACGATATTCTACTGCGTACTTCTTACCAACAAGACAATGAACCGAATAATGCATAATGGGATTGTCTTCGCCAAAAACAAAATAAGAAGCCTCTGGTGCCTTACCATCCAGCATCTTGTCTTCAGTGGTTATGAAATAATCTACCATGTCGCCAACCTGCAGATCGGATATGGCAAGCTTAGCCTGCTTGTTTGTCTTTTGATCTTTAGTAAGTACGATTTCATCAGCATTTACTTCTTTCACTGTGCCATCTGGTTTTACAATGCGAACGCCAATGATCGTAGTTGAGGTACCTGTTTCTAAAATGGATTGCCTGCGCTTAAACTGCTGGTAAGAAAGTTCTGAATATTCTTCCAGCGCAGCTTTGTCGTTTATCTTCACCAACTCGCGGATGGTGCGGGTGTAGGTGTATTCCTTTTTGAACCAACTGCCCATACCAAACTGGAACTTGGTACGACTTGTAGCAGAGATGTCAAGGTGCTTGGCAATGGTGACATACGAAAAGTTGTTGTACTCCGCCGGAACCGTACGTTGCTGGAATTCAGGTTTGTTCCATCCCCATACTTCTTTACGTACTTCTGCTGCGTGCAGTTTATACTTTTCTTCGTCGCTTATAGCAAACACTGCTGTTGTAATAAATGCAGTTGCTATAACCAGCACCGCTCTTACCATCTTGTTCATAGGTTATTGTTTTACCAGGATCACCTGCTCCAGGTAAGCTTTTTTAAGTTCTTTAATATCGTTGTTCCACTGCGTAAACATGTTCTTCGGAAGTGTAACATCTTTTACGATGATCTCCTTTTTGTACACCAGCTTATTACCTTCTTTTATGAAGTTGGTTTTGAACGTATACATCTTCCTGTCAATAGACAATGCAGCAGGCAGCTGTTGTAGTTTATACGAGGCAGGAATATCTATCTCCGTTTCATGCAGCAGGTGACGCTTAAAGTCGAACACGTAATCGTGCCGGCGGTCGCTGGTGTCTATCAGCAGGTCAGCAAATTCTTTTCTAAAATCTACATCCACGTATAGCTCGTCGCCAAAAGATGTAATGGCATCTTTTTGCACCACATTGTAGTTGATCGTAAGATCCTTATCCCAGTCACTCATATCCGATGTCTCTAATTTTGTCAGCTGGTATTTAGCATCCATGCCGGCAAGGTATTGCTCCAGTATATTGCTGGCTTTGTCTTTCTTCAAGTTGTTTACATGGTATAGCAGGTATTCCTTGCTTTCCCCGTTGTATTTATGATATGCTTTTCCTTCCAGGCTATTATTGCTTAATGCGAGTACCCGTTTTTCATACATCGTGTTTTGCTGGTAACGCGTTGCAGGTACTTTTTCTAAAATGTAATTGTCATCGTCTTCTATCAGCACCTGCCTCCCTTGAATTCTTTCTGCATACTGATCGATAGGAATATATTTCTCAGTAGCATCTAAAAAATACTGTTTGCCCTTGTAGTTGAGCGCACAGATCATGTGGTTGTCAACCGCCAGCGATGGAGTAGAATAATCATAAGCAATATGGTTGGTGCCTATCCAGCAAAGGCGGGCATCGAAGCCGGCAGCTTTTAATAGCTCTTTTGTAAGGTTAGCCATGCCTTTGCAATCACCATATTTTTTGCGCAAAACTTCCTGCGCATTTTCAGGTTTAAAACCTGCAATTCCATCTTCAAAAGCAATGTAGCGGATGTTGTCCTGCACCCAATAGAAAATGGATTTTACTTTATCAAGCTCAGCTGTTTTTCCCTGCGTGATGTCAGCAGCTTTAGCTTTCATTGCTGCTTCATCAGTAGTTAGTTCTTTTACCAGGCTGCGGTACCAGTTGTACTGGTCTTTGGTAGTGTTGAAATAGGTAAAGCTTTTTCCTTCTACCTGTGCAGAGCGGGTAAGTACCAAAACATGCGGATAGATATAACTTGGTCCGGGTGCATCATTTTCTGACACACGTGCAGGCAGTTGCTTAATAGTATACGTGTAGATATCAGCATCAGCACGTTCGTCGTAGCGCTGACTGCGGGTTATATCATTTCCGGCAAAATTGTATTCTTTCAATTCCGCCTTCATCCATCGTGGAATGGTGACAGTGACTTCTTTATTGGCCACTTTATATTCTTCAGGAAAATAGATGCTGGTGAAATAACGAGGGTCGGTTACTGTCTTATCAAATTGAACTTCGCTGGTAGTACCTATCTTTTCCAATGGCAATCTAAAATAGCAGACACGTGCATCGGAATAAAAAATACCTGAGACAGAATGATAATCAAACTGTGGCTTAATGAGCTTATTCCTTTCACCATTCACAATGATCTTTACGTCGTTAATAGCGGTTTGATCGTTATAAAATTCAACAACAGGAACAGTGGTTCTAAACTGGTTGCACAGGTAGATGGTGTTGGTTTTCTCGTTTACTTCTACCCTTTGTTGCTTTTTATTGTATTCGAATAGATAAGCCTCTTTTTTAGAAGAAATAACAACGTTGGTGTCTTTATCGGCAGGGCCAGCAAATAGCGGGGCTAAATAAAACAGGCTGGTTATGGTAAGTAAAAACTTCAAGGGCATAGGATCAGGGGCTGAGGTTGTCCGGCAATTTAGATAATGTGATGATTTCAGAACGAAAAACAGGTAGGAAAATTGCTATAAGAAGAAAGCCGCCAGTGACTGTTGGCGGCTTTACTACGGTAAATATCAAAGTTTAAATACGCTTCAGGTCTTTCGACTTAAGATTGTAAGTAACGCCAGTATACCTGCGGTATGCAACTGTTCCTGAATTAACTTCTAAAACACCTACATATTTATCGGTACTGCTTTGCACGTATTCAAACAAGAAAAGTGGCTTCTTAGGATTGCGGTGCCTTACGATTTCTGTCAATTCTTTATTAGAAACGATCTTGTAGCGGCCATCATACTTAGCAAAGAAGTCGGCACCTTTTGCAGCTTCTTTTCCCGTAAACTTACTGCGGCTGAATAAGACGTTTTCTGGTACGTAAAGCGTATCCGTTTTTATCCTGTCGCGCAGTACATCATCGGAGTAATTCTCATACACCCAAGGGTTCTTTTTGTTTTGCAGGTTCTTTTGTACAAAGCGAACATAAGCCATCATATAAGGCACCGAGAAGTTGCGCATGGTTACATTCTCATAAATTTTATCACTGGCATCTTTAGCAGAGAAATTGATACCGGTAGCTGCAAATTCAGGATAAAGCTCTACCCTGCACAGTACATCTGTATGTTGTTTCTCTTTGCCCTTTTTTGTCTCTGTACTATAGCTTGATGAAAGTGCCAGGTAGTAATGCGTATTTGAATAACTAAAACCACGGCTATTAGTGGTAGTAGTGGTGATGCCATTGATCTGGAAGAAAGCATATTTGCTAGGATCTGCATACGCATCTATATCGCTATAGCGGATCACTTCCATGGGTGTAAGGGTCCATGCTTTCGGCAATAACTCTTTATAATCTTCCAAAGAAGCATATTCAGATTTAGGTACTACGAACACTACGGTTTTACCTTTCAGCCTGTTGAATTCATCAGGTGATACTTTGGAATTGTGCGATGCACGTGCCATTGATTTTAGGCAGGATGTAAAGCCGGTGGCAATAAAGAAAGATAAATAGACGAGCACAGCCAGTCTTTGCAGCGGGAAGGGTTTCATGATAAGGGTTGTTTTGGTTAGCGCTGCAAAATATCAGGAAAATGAAACCAAAACATGTTTTTGAAGATTTATACCATTTTTTAATAAAAAACCCCGGAAGACCGAGGTGAAATTTTAGAATGGATATCCAATAGCCAGGTTGATGATCATATCTTGCCGGGGCGGTTTAGCAGCATAAGGTACTTTTAGTGGCCATGCAACGTCAACTCTTAGTAATAGGATCGTAAGATCTAAACGCACACCAACACCAGCATCCACCGCTAATTCTTTTAAGAAATTACCTGAGAATTTTGCCCCGGGCCTGTTGGGATCTTCATTGAACAACCAGATATTTCCGGCATCTACAAAGAGAGCTCCTTCTACAATATTGGTAATCTTAGGCCTGTACTCCGTATTCATTTCCAGTTTTATATCTCCGGATTGATCAGGCAAAAAGAACATTCGGGGATTGTTGGCATTTGCAGGTGTGGAAGTTCCGGGACCAACAGTACGGCTTCTAAATCCACGCAAGCTATTATTACCGCCTGCAAAAAATTGCTTCACGAATGGCATTTGCTGGCTGTTTCCATAAGGATAACCAAAACCAAGGATGATGCGGTTTGCCCATTGACTGCGCAGGCCTATCTGCCTGTAGTACCGCGCATCCAGTTCAGTTTTTAAATATTGTGAAAATCGTGTTCCAAAGAGAGTCGCAGTATCATTGGTCTTCCAGTTTGCGCCTGTGGCTAAACCCATAACATTACCCGCTACATCCAACAAGCCATTGAAGAATATCCCAGTTCTGTTGGTAGAATTAGCAAGCTGGTTGTAATTGTAGTTGTAAGTAGAGCCAAGGATAAATTGTTGCTCTACGATACGCGCCAATGTTGGATTTTGCTGCATTCTATTAGCGTACTCGGCTGTTACATTTAGCGGCTTTACATAATTGATAGAAATAGGATTTAACTGGTGTTCTTTCTGAATACTTTCTCTCCAGGTATATCCATAGTTACCACGGATGCTGTTAAGAGTATATAGCGCCGACCTGTTCAGCAATTCATAGCCTGCCGTAATGTTTGTACGTGGGACAAATTCTCCTGGTCCTCGTACATCAAGAAATGGAATAACAAATCGAGGTATGCTTAAAGTAACATCGCCACCCACTCTAAAAGTATTTGACCGGCCAAAGTTTCCGCTTATTTGTACTTCAGAACCCGCAAATAAATTCACCATCAGCTGTTCAGCGCCCCTGAAAGCATTCCTGTTGCGCCAGCCCACTGTTATTTCCGAACCGGTAAGGTTATTTGTTTTAGAAGTACCACGTAATTCTGCCCGTAATGATTTCTTAGGAAGCGGCGTCAGGTAGTAATACGAGTTCAACATATGCCTGCCGGAGTCTATCAACGGGGAAAACCTGTTTTTTACAAACTTATAGGTACCCAGGTTTATCAGCCTTCTAAGAGTTGTATTATGGTCTTTACGGCTGTAAATATCACCCGGCTCAAACTGCATCATTTGCTCAAACACCTGTGGCTTGAAAATCTTTCCGGAGTCAACTACATAATAACCTGCGTGCTTATCTGCATGCCTCAGCACTGTATCGGTTGCGGCTGTGGTTAAGTTGTAGTTAGAGTAAATAAATACATCATTGATCCTATAAATGTTTCTAGCCTCGGGAGCTGTTTCAGGCTTAACTCTCAGGTATAGGTCAACTTTGTTACCGCCAACCGTAGTATCTGCTTCTATCAGCAGGTAATCTTCATTAAAGTAATAAAATCCTTGTTCTTTCAGTGCCACATCTATCCTTGTTCGCTCACCTTTTATCAGGTCCAGGTTAAAGGGTACATCTCCTTTTAAAAGTGATCTTTCTTTAGTGCCCCGGATAGCATCACCCAATGCACCCGAATCAGGAGGGAAGGTGATATTTCTTACCTGATATTCAGGACCTGTAACAACGCCGTATGTGGCACTTGCTTTTTTATTCTTTACAGTTGTATCCCCGCTTACTCTTACATGAAAAAATCCGCGGTTCTCCATGTAACTATTCAGCACCTCTACATTCCTGTCGAGGCTCAACTGGCTGAGCAGCACAGGAGGCTCACCGAACTTGCGGCGTAACCACCCGCCAATACCTTTTTCGCTACCCATATTATAGATCCAAAGCTTGATAGGCATTCCTAACACCTTTGAATTAGGCTTAGGCCTTGTAAGGCCGGAAAGACTGTTGCGAAGAGCCTTCCGCTGTTTCGCTGGTACTTCTGTCTCCTCTATTTTTACTGTAGCTCCGGTGTACAGTGCATCATTATCCGGGACCGTTTTTGTGGTACTACAGCCCACAGCCACTGACACCAGTAGCAATAACGCCAGTACATGTATGTAACTATTGCTGTTAGTTTTCATTTTCATCTTTACGTGAAGTATCTAGCGCAGCTTCAGACTTTGTGCTGCTGCTACCTTGTGGATTTGCAGGTTGCTCAGGCGCCGGGGTGTTTCTGTGTTCTAATCTCTCACGTCTTCTCTCACGTGCCATTGCGCGCCTGTCTCTTCTCCTTTCAAATATTTCTTTGAAGCGATTGTAATCAACATTAACTGCAAAGCCTACACCTGTTTCCAGCACATATCCTTCTACCACACCTTCAAACTCGTTGCGCCTGTAAGCACGTAGCAGGTACCTGCCATCGCGGGTTAAGAAGTATTCAATATTTATATCTGGTGCTGATGCTGTATTATTGGCACTACCCTGGTTAGTTTGCTGGCCACCTTCCAGTTCAAAGTTTCTACCTACCGACACGTTCAAACGGTCGTTGAGCAATCGCTTAGAAACCGCAACATTCAGATCTGTACGATTTCTTAATTCACCTGTAGTATAATCTTCAGTTGAAACCAAGTCGAAGTTCAGGTCAACTCCTGCTATCAGGTTTTCGGTCATATTATTCAACTGCTCTGTTAGCATCCGGCTTACACTTTGGCGGGCAAGCGTTCCTGCTGTGGTTCCGCCTCCCGAACTTTCAAAAGGATTTTCTGAAACAAATCGGTTAAGTAGAAGAAGTGCAAATACCTGCTTGTTAAGTTCGGATGGCTCAGATTTTAGCTGGTTCAAACGTGTTTCCACGTAACCGGCGATTTCATTATCCACCCTTACGCTGCTTTCTTCAGGAAGAACGATATCGAAAGTAAGAGTCGGTCGCATCAGCTCTCCTTCCATATTTAGGTGCACCTGGAAAGGCAACCTTTGCCTGAAGCGAAGATCGCGTGTTGCAGCTGGCACCTGGTCCTGCACTAGCTCTATAGCAGAAGTATTAGCTACATATACAGCAGTGATGTCAAGATTTGCATCTGTTGGTTCACCTGTCCATGTTATGGTACTTCCCTTCTGTATATCGAAGCGGCGACGCAGGAAATTAAACGACATTTCGTACGACCCTGCTTCTAACTCGTAAGAACCGGTAAGTGTTACTTTTCCACTCTTATCTACACCACCAGTCAAATTGGCCTCTCCTTTCAACTTTACAAAGTCACCGTTTCCTTCATCAATCACCAGGTTGAGTTCTGCTTTTTTATCTACTTCTATATTGGCTGTAAGATCCATCCCCACCAGCCTCGTACGATTGAGTGTATCAATAGCTGCCAGGAATAAAGAATCTGACAGCGGATCATCTTTATCAACGAACACTACTATTCCTTCACGCTCTACTACACCCGGCTGCGATTGCGGAAGCACAACCGTCATCCTGGTATCTTCATTCACTTTTAAAGAACCATCTATTACTGGCGAAGTTTCAGTTCCTCCTATGTGCAGATCCGTATCAAAATAAAGCTGGCCGTAGAAAAGCTCATTGTCCCTTTTCGTGCTATTCAATGCCCTGAAATTTCTAGCCCGTATACCTAGGTCGAAATTGTAATTCATGAAGTTGGTGGTAGCGGCCGTACCATTTATCGTCAACCTGTTTTCAGCAGAGTCCCGTATGGTAAAACGATCGAAACGAAGACCACGATTATCAACAGCAACAATGGCTTCATTATCTATTTTGAATTCATTACCCAACATAGACACGACCATTCTTGTATCATTGAAATTGATCCGGCCGTCAATATCAGGTGAGGCTGCTGTTCCTCCTATTTTTACGTTTCCACTCATGTACCCATGTGCATCACGAATACTTCCCATACTAGCACCTTCCAATGTTTCTAATTGAAGAGCTCGAATGGCAAGATTCAAATCCATATTACTATTGTTCTGTGGTTTCAGGTAATAATTACCCGTAAGTGCCACATCGTTGCCACGACCTGTAATGGTTACATTGGTAGCAAATACATTCGCGTTCCTGTTGTCGATTTTAGCATTTACATCACCTATAGTGTCGCGGTTAATAGCAAGATTGTTGATGGTAAGATCTGTAGTAAAATTGGGTTGCGTGGTTAGGTCGCGCAACAGGATATTACCATTGAGCGTACCATCAGCCATTGCTGTATCAACCTGTACAAAACCTGTAAGCGTAGCCAACCTGAAGTTGTTGAAACGTACTTCCATTGGGCTGGTGGCAGTGGTGCCCTGGCTATTGATCAAAAGCTGCTGATCACCTTTGCTCAGGTTGAAATTGTTAGCATTCACAAGGTCTGCACCAAAACGTATCAGGTTGTCGTTGTTAATGCTCCATACATCATAGTTCAACATCAGGCTATCGGGCCGTAGCGAAAGAGAAAACAGATCATTGGGTTCTTGCGCAAAGAGCCCCTGTAATCGGTATTTATCTTTACCGGCTTTGTCACCCACTCTTAAGGCAAAATCAACTTTATTATCATTGATATTGGCGCGTAAACGTGTTCCTAATAATGAGAGGTTCTCGCCTGCACTTATTTCACCAACATTGGTTTCTATTTGTAGCCTGTCGCCGGCAGTAGTGGCCGTTAGGTTCATATCAGCTATGCGATTGGTGCCGAGCACTATCATAGGCGATCGAACATCAGCATTCCAACCATCAGCACTGGAGAAGTTTGCATCAATTGCTATATCATCCATCCGCTTTAGGTCAGGTATAAAAGCTTTTAGGGTCGGATGATCTATTACATGCGCATTGATGGTAAAATTATATGGATCAGGAATAGTTTTAGACGGTGTAGTATTGATAGCATAATAAGGCTGTATAGCATCAATAAAGATGTCTCCTAGTTGAGCAAGTTTGTACTGACCGCTTAATGTTGCTGTTACAAAATCTGTTTTAGCAGTGATCAGTTGTTGTCCTGCTTCGTAGTTAGCCAACACTTCTACCGAATCAAGTTTTATCCTTTGATTGTTTGCAACAAGCAGAGAATTTGTAAGATATATCTGTCCTGAAAGTGCATCCAGGTTTAGCTCAGGAAAATTGGCGACTATCTTACCCCGATAGATCATAGGATCTGGTGTAAGATTAAGAGGACCTGTTTTTATACTATCAATGGTGGCGGTAACAGCAAATCCAGGAAGGCTTCCTCCCATATCGCCTTCGGCTTGTAATGCAAAGTGCAGGTTTGGATCCTGCATTGCTGCATTAGCGGTGAACTTCTGGTTTGCCAGTGTTGCATTAAGATCAAGGTTGCGATAGGTGTACCCGTTGTACTGCGCACTGCGCACCAAACCTTTAATGCTTGCATTGGCACGTTCAGGATCAAAACCTCTTCCGCGTACGGTGAAGCCCAATGACACTGTTCCCACAGTTTGCGGTTGCTGAATGATACGGCCTACATTTAAACCACTTGTAGATATGTCTGCAGCATAAGTAGCTGCCGCTGGGTTCATAGCATTGTTGATCCTTCCATGAACCTTGGCCCCACCCAAAGATGTATTCAACGACAGGTTAGCATAAGTACTGCTGGCACCACCACGCACAGTACCACTCAGTGCCATTGCCTCAGGTATAGTGATGTTATTAGGAATACTCTTAGGTGGAACAAATGACAACACATCGCTGCGGCTGGTGCTGATATTCCTGATATTAAGATCTGCAGAAAAAGCATTTGGATCTGTAGCATTGGCAAGCGTGCCAGAAATATCAACTTTAGTATTTTGGAAACCCCTGAACTGCAACTCCTGGATATTTAACCGCGCCATGCTTCCACTTATGCGGCTATTGAGGTACAGTATAGCATTTGGATTTCTGAAAGCAGGCTGCGAAGCAAGATCAGGAGCAAACGTGAGAATATCTTTAACCATTACGCGGCTGTTGTCAATATCCAGGTTCAACTCCATCAGGTTCATATTCATTTCTAATGCAGCAAGCGAAGGATATCGAACCGCAGCACTTCTTTTTAACTCAGTTCCCGGTGTGCGTATCAATAGATTATTAAGTGTTGCACCTCGGCTGGTATATCGGAAGTCGGTAGTTAATTCATTTAGCACGAATCCACTTTGCTCACGCATAGATCCGCTTATTATATTCCCAGCTATAGTATCCTGGTTAAAAAGAAAATCATCGGCATGCAGTGTAAGATCAGTTATGCCAAGATGCGCATAATCCATTCCCCTTCCTGTACGTCGCTTTGTGTTATCGTTGAAAGCAAAATTGTTCTTGTTGAACCGGATAGCACCAACTGTAAATTTCCATGGAAGGTATTCAGCTTCTACCTCTTTACCAGTTTGTGTTTTTAATTGTACTACCTCACCCTGTGGTGGAGCATTCATGGTCACATGCCCATCCAGTTCGTTCAATTCTATTTCACGAATAGCAACCAGGAAATTCTCCAGGTCAATGTTCTCCGGGTAAATATTTAATTCTCTGAATTTAAAACGTGTGTCTAAAGCAGAAACACCATTGCTATAGGCAATATCTATGTCGTGTAGTTTTGTTTCCCTATTGGTGAATTTTACAAATTGCTGTGGCGCATTGGCAACTGTAGGTGTGGGATCTGTTTTAGCTACGGTAACTTCTAATGGCGCTGTTTGTTTTACCCTACCCTTCACACCACGCAGATTGATGCTAGGCACATCGTAAACAAGATTATCCGGGTCAAACTTATCTATCCGCGTGTCGAAGTGCCCAAGGTAAACATCCACATCATTACCTGTAACTACATCAAAATATACAAGCCTTGTATCATCAATAATTATTTTATCAATTGCCATTTTCATGGCTGCAGTATCCTTGGTAGCAGGCTGCGCTTGCTGTGTAGCAAACGCATCTATGATAAATTGATAATTGAATATGGTATCAGGAAGTTGCCGTTTTACTTTTAGCGTAATCCCATTCAGGTTTATCTCGTTTATCTGGACCTCGTTATTCAGTAATTTGAACATGGCGATATCCACCTTCAACTGGTTACCTGCCAATAATGTGTCTTTTGTTCTATCCTCAATATAAACTCCTTCCAGCACCAGCATTTTCGGAAAATCAATATCCAGTCGCTTGATAGCAACTTTTGTCTGCAGCTTGTTTTCGAGAAAGGTTACAATTTTACCACGCGCAAAATTTTGCACGGGAGCAGTTTGTATAAGAAGCAGTATTAGTACAATAAGCCCAATTAAGGAAAGCAGGAATATCCCAAACCCTCTAAGTATGCGCACGGGTATCGACCTCTTCTTCCTGGGTTGTTTTTTTGATTCCATATTTAGTATGTAATGCATTAGGACCATCCATGATGGAACATGGAATAATAGTCAAAATGTGCACCATAAGGAACTGATAATTAAAACGAAGATTTACCGAGAAACAGGGCTTCAGCTAAAGCAGTTGATGTATAGCTCAAGGGTGCTTTGTAGAAATTATTCCTCATGGAAGTTCATGGCTTTCAATAGGATATCAAATTTCTTACCTACCCTTGATCTTACGAAGCAACCAAAGTACTACTGCTATAATGATAACAACAATGATAACACCAATCCACATTCCTGCTTTAAAAATGTCTCCTACAACTTCGCAACCCGAAAGAAATACAGATGCCAATACTAGTATTGAAAAGATTTTAACCGGCTTCATATTATTCTGTTTTAGTGAATTGCTTGCAGAGATGACAAAATAGTGCCACTACTTGCTAACAGCTGGTTTACGCTTATATTTAAAATGAAAAAACAGAATAGCTATATTAAGGGTAAAAGCAAACCCATTAGTTACCATTATGGGCATATCATCCCGCAGGATGCCATACACTATCCATAAGCCTATTCCCGTTACCAACGTAATAAACATTCCTAGCGAAAGGTCTTCCACCCGTTTATCTTTTATGATCTTAATCAATTGCGGAAGCAGAGAGCAAGAAGTAAGGATGCCTGCAATAATTCCAACAATACTGGTAGTATTCAAAATGAGCTCGTTTTTATTGTTTAAAAGAAACCGCTGTTATTTCCATTATGGTATCTCGGCTTCTCCTGTTTTCAATTAGTTCCTGCAGCTCTTCACCTTGTTGTAAATGATTGATAGCAGTTGCATTTATTTCTTTTGCTACATTCTGAAGTGAAGGATTTTCTGCTTTACTCATGATTGATTTTAGTACCACTAGGTTATTATCATGATTTTCCTGCACAATGGCAGCATAAGCTTTATCAAAAGCAATTCCTTTTTCTCTTACAAGTGCCTGCCATTGCTTCAATTGCTGAGGCGTAAGATCCAGCGGCAGGTCAGCTTTATGTTTATTGGCAACGTCCTCCAATTTGTCTAGCATCGCCTGGTGGTCATTCCTGATGGTTATTGCCAGTTGACGAGTGCCTGGTAAAGCACTCCTGTTAACTGCTTCTTCGGCCATCTTCACTGTTAGCAATAAGTTCGAGTAAGTGTTTATTAATAACTCCGCGTCGTTCCCGGAAAGCTTCACTACCTGCGCTTCCTCCTGCTGCACATTTTGGCAAGAAGAAAATACCACTATAGCAAGCAATAAAATTTTTGTAAGCCTATTGATCATGTTATCTCTTTAAGTAATCACTTACAACAGGAGTAAAACCCGTGCCAGTAAAGCATTTCATTGATTTATAGCATCATCTACAGCTTCAACTGTTGAATGCTGCTGTGCAAATTATTCCACGTACGCATGCGAAAGCAGGTTGAATAAGAGTGCACTTGGCACTATTTTTTTAAATTTTAGGTGGCTACAGCATATTCAATTTTTTTAATCAATTCTAAAAAATCTTAATTATGAACTCAGGATCAAAAGTATTATTAGGTGTATTAGCTGGCGCAGCTACAGGTGCTATTTTAGGTGTTTTGTTTGCTCCCGAAAGAGGAATGGAAACACGCAGAAAACTTGGCGAAGGAAGCCGCGATACTTTAAGCGGACTAAAAGAAAGGTTTTCTGATTTTGTAGATGGCCTTGCTGATAAATATGATCATGTACGTGAAGGGGCTTCCGACTTGGTAGAAAAAGGAAGACACATGGCTACCAACGTAATGGGCGATGGTGCTGCCAGCGGTAGCAACGGCGGTGGCAGTGCTAGCACAGGAAGAAGCACCGGTACTTCAGGCACTTCCGGAAGCACGTCAGGAGCAGCAGGAAGTACTTCAGGTACAACTGGCAACTTAGGCACTAGCACTATGTAGTATTGGTAGTTCGAGAAAGAAAAATTTGTGATTAACATGTCCCGGTGATTGTAAAAGTCTTCTATGAGCAAACAACCTACTTTAACTTTAATAGAGTCCCTTTTTAGCCAGTCGAAGGATTATATAGAGAACCGGATAGAACTACTGAAATTGAAAGCGGTTGATAAATCAGCCTCTGTATTTTCAGCCGTTGTATCAGGAGTTATATTCTTTGTAGTATTCTTTATCTTTTTTGTGATACTTAATATTGGGCTGGCGCTGTTAATTGGTGACTTAGTGGGTAAATCCTACCTAGGCTTTTTGCTCCTGGCGGCTTTCTACCTGATCATCGGGCTTGTTTTATTTGCAGGCCGCAACACGTGGATGAAATCGACTTTTACCGGAATGATCATCAAAAAATTCTTATAACCTGTATGGGAAAATACAATGTATCGAACAGCGCAGAATTGCAAAATGCAATGACTGAGCTGCAAAAGAAAATAGATGTGCAGGAAGTAAAGATGAAGGATCATTACGAGCAAGTAAAGGAAAACCTGCAACCGAAGAATGTTTTAAAAAACACCTATAGTCATATAGCAGAAACGCCTGAACTTCAGCGAACGCTTATTAATACTATACTTGGTTTTGTGATGGGGTTTGCATTTAAAAAAGCTTCTGAAGTTTTAAATGAACAATCACTAGATAGACTTGCCAAGAATATTATAGATTCTACCCTCACAAAATTAGAAACCCGCGATAGGCATAGTATCATTAGTAAAGGGATAACTATGCTACGCAGAAATACTCCTGCAGACTCTGCGCTGCACCAATATATTGGATACAGGAGCACAACTTGATCTTGTTTTTTGAATATAGCTGAGGCCGGGAAAATGTCCCGGCCTTTTTTATTGATATATATGCCAACAAAAAAGCAGCTACAATACCTGTAGCTGCTTTCTATTTTTTTCTTCTTGTAGATTTAGGCTCTGCCCATAAGCTTTTGCACAATATCCGCATCAACATTCAATGAATGTCCATCATCACGGTGCGTGATCCAGGTTTCATGCTCGTCGAAAAATGCATGAAAATTAGACTGGCTCTCATCTGCCACAACATACGTAAACTCATGCGGCTCATTGATGGTAGCACCATTGAAAAGATTTGCCGCACCCTTGCTCTCCATGTGAAAATTTGATACTGTCATAAAAGGTTTTTAGTTGTTTTTCAAAATATTCATCACCAGTTGCTCTTCAGCGGTAAGGCCAGCAACCCCATCATCGTTTTGCATCTCTTCCAGCTTCTTCCAGTACCTGTCCAATGCATTATTTTCGTAAAGCGAAATTATGATCGGGTGTACATAATATTTTTTACAGACTGTACGCGTGTTACCCAATGCTTGCGATACACTGTCTAAAGCCGATACAATATTCTTTTTGGTAGCAGTGGCTGTATCACTGTTACCAAGGCTTTTAAATGCCAGCAGTGCCTGTACAGTTCCTGACCAGGTTCTAAAGTCTTTGGCAGTGAAATCTCCACCACTGATACTCTTAATATAGTCATTTACTTGCCCTGAGTCAATAGATCTCCTGTTTCCTGCCTCATCTATATATTGAAAGAGCTCTTTTCCAGGAATATCCTGGCACTTTTTAACTATAGAAGCCAGGCGTTTACTCTTAATATCAATATCGTGGTAAACACCTTTTTTGCCTTTAAAAGAAAACTTCAGCGAATGACCTGAAATTTTTACATGCTTATCCTTTAGTGTTGTGATTCCATATGAACCATAGATCTTTTCGTACGCCTCATTTCCTATCCTGATATTCGTTCTCTCCATCAAGCTCACAACAGTAGCTAACACTTTTTCTAAAGGCAAACCTGGTAAATTCAAATCTTTCTCCATTTGAACCCGCATACACGGTAGCGCAAGTCCAAACTGGTATAACCGATAAAATTTGGTGTGGTTACGCAGTATGTTCCAGTTAGGATGATACTTGTATTGCTTACGACCACGTGCATCTATACCAGTAACCTGCAGATGCCCATTTTCGTGTTTACAGATCCAAACTTTCTCCCAGGCTGGTGGTATAACCAGCCGTTTTATCCTAAGTAAGTCTTCCTCGTCTTTAACCTGTTTTCCTTCGTACCAATATTCAAAAGAACTTCCTTTTTTTACCCTGGATATTCCTGGCTGGCAATCGCTTACGTATACCAGGTTAACCGCTTCAGCACTTTTTTCCGGATCTTTTAGTAATGACCTAATCTTCCGTTTGGGAATCTGTGCTATTAATTCATCTTCCGTCATTGCCTCTTCTATTTAAGCGTAAATCGTACCGAATTTTGTTGGTCTGCTAACCAATACATTAGCAATTTTTGCTTCAGGTTGTGCAGCAGGAACTTGAGGAAAATCTTCTACATTAGAAACAAACGTGTGCGGAGTATTGTCTGAGAAAATCACTTATATCTCAGCTGGAGAGAAAGATTGTTAGAGTATAATACTAGTAGAAGAAAAAACTTTGCCACAGAACTTACCTCTATTCTTGTTTAGTAACAAAGCTTTCTAAATAAAGGGTAATGATGTAATTCAAAATGCTTTTTTACAAACCCCAACTTCCCCATAATTACATGTAGCCGCTAATGCTATTTCGGAGCTTTTTCGTAGATATCTTGATGATAGGTACAAATAAAAACACCCTTCCATTGCTGGAAGGGTGAGAGAATTTGATTGCCCCCAATCAAAGAGATACAAATATGCTTAGGAAAAGCTGATAAAGCGGTAGTAATACTTTTAAGAAATTGTTACTTCCTTCTAACCTTATTTGATGGCAACTGCTGAAGGATGATAGGCATAAACTACTTCATAAGGTTGCTTCCTTAACGATGGCAGCAATTGTCCCACTCTCAGATCTCTTTTTTGTGGCGTCGGCTCGCATACCCAATAAGCATTACCATTATAAACTATTGGATTTTTGATAGGCTTATCAAAACCAACGGCTATGGTAATATGATCAGGGTAAGACAATACGATCATTGGCAAGTTGTAAATCTCCTTTACCAGGTAAAAGAACAAAGCAGCCCGATCCTCGCAGTCACTATACTCTGACAGTAAAGTTTGTTCAGGTGATAAGCGTTTTTCGGCTCCAAACACTTTTGTATCTGTTTCAAACAAGAAGGCATAGCGGGTAAATCGCATCAAATAGTCAATGCCATCTTTCTGGCTCTTGCGTTTTATATTCTCTTTTAATAATGGAATAAGCGAGCTGTACGTTTCGTTGCTTAATGGAATATTGAAATAGCTTTCATATTCAACAACGGGATAATTCGCAAAGATCTTTTTAACCTGCCTGTTCAGTTTTACTTTGAAGTTGTAGCCAGTCTGGTAATATTCAAACCGCAGCTCTTTATCTTCATAACTGTCCTCATCAAAATCAGGCAGCCTGTTTATTTTGTACGAGAAAGGTTTTGGAGTGGCTGGAACATCAACTAGGAGCTTACTAAACTGCTCTTTACTAAAATCAATATTGTTATTGTAATCGTGGTAGTTCAGGCATACATAATTCTTACCATTCAGGTTCTGACCGGGAATATTATAAACAGCCTCATCACTTTGCACATACAGTAGCAGTTTATTTTCGCTAACACTCAATGTAGAAGCATAACCCGACTTTAATAGCAAGAACCATTTGTACAAAGTATAACGGTGGTAGTTCTCTGCCTTTGGACTTATTCTTTCAGCTGTAGCTCTTATCAACTGGTAATACAACCAATCATCTAGCTGGTGTTGCTCTCTGAAAGATGTGAGTGCCTCTACTATAGGCTCATATTCACTGGAGGAAATAGCCGAATAAAATGACTGAACAGATTGGTTAGATAAGGAAGATGTGTAGGGAACGTGGAAAGAGGGCGCTACTGAAACATTTACAGGATTACCATAGAAGTCGAAATGAAACACCCGATGGTTTTGTGCATTAGCAAACATGCATAGCACAAAGAAAATTGGAAGCAATATGATCTTTCTCAAACTCACGCTTCAATTTACACCATAATTTGTTTTGGTAACAAAAAGATAACATGACATTGATCATCCTTAATTCATTTTAACTATGGCGAAATAACAAAGGCCGCCGAAGCAGCCTTTATTGTAAGAGAAAATCAGCTTTTATTGAGTAGCAACAGGTGCAACAGCTTCTTTCTTATGTTCTGTGATCAAGGTTTTCAATTTTTCATCCATATCAAAATATAAAAACTCCCCATTTATGATGTAGTATAGATAAGAGCAATCACCACCCTTTGTACTGAAATAAATCGTCTTCAATATCTCATCCTTTTTATAACAGTATATCTTTCCAAACGACCTGCAAGGTTTTTTCTCCTGTAGTGTAACATACGACTTATCCAAATTAGCCAGTAGCGCATTAATAGTTTCTTTTTTACTAACAGAAGTGTAGGTAAAAAATCGTGCGTAGCGTAGCGAGTCTCCTTCAGGTTCATCATAGTAAATGATCTGAATGCTATCGGTGTTGGCAAGCATAGGCGCTGCATTCAATCCATCTTTAAAAGCTGGTGCTGTTGCGGCATTTTCTTTCGGCTCGTTATTGCAGGCAAACAAACAAGAAGTAAAAATCAGTAGAAGTAAAAGTCTCATTGGTAATACAGTTATTGAAAAAGCCACCTGCATAGCAGGTGGCTTGAAAAGTTATGAGAAAAATGAAAACTAGTAAACGTTTGTTTGTTGAGTATAGCTAACCCAACCAGTTGTCCAGTTGTTGGTACCCAATGCACCACGGAAAGCACCTGGTGTAAAGAAAGCATCAAGCTCTGTGAAGTTAGCACCGCTTAAAGCAGGTGAACCAGCTTTAGGCATGAAGTTAGGAGCATCCCAATTAAATGGAGCTTCCAGCATGATAGCATTAGGATCAGTATAAGTGATAGATCCATTAGCCTCAGCCTTTGCACGAACCTGTGCTGCTGTTATAACTCCACCAGCAGTTGCATCTACTTTGTAAGGATCAGCCAATGCATGAACCAGGTTGTTAGCAAAAATGGATGTATCTGAATTGTAAGCTGCAGCCGTAGAAGCACTTTCCATTGAGAAACCACCTTTAGGGAAGCCCATCATGATTGAATTCCTTACTTCAAATCTTACTGCTCTTCTCCAACGGTTAGCAAAGTTCAGGAAAGAGTTTGTGTTAGGATCTCCGTTTGGACCAACCCATGTGATGTTGCTTAATACAGGACGTGTGTAAGGTTTTGCTGAAGTGCCAGAACCATCATTGTCAGCTTCTACTCCGTTACCCGCATCAGTATCTGCGATCTCAGGGCGACGCATAACAACTGCATATTGGATCTTACCTGTATAACCAAAGTCGAAATCAAGATCATCATCAGAGCTTGCATACGACATCAGGTATTTAGCATTTACAGTTCCACCAAAGAACTCGTAAGCATCATCATTTGCATATGCTACCTGGATATATTCTAAAGTAGTTCCAGAACCTACACCACCAAGCGTTAATCCATTGATCTCACTTCCTGGCTCAGCAGCTATACCAGCCCACTCAATTCTTACATAGCGCATTGTACCACTGTTATCAGCAGGATTAGTACCACCATAACGACGGTCTACACCACCTTCAACCAATGGAGCAGGAGATAATGGACGGTTAGTAGGAGCATTTCCAAGAAGGATGATACCACCCCAATCGCCACGAGTACGCTGGCCAGGAGCTTTACCACTTGTAAATACGATAGGCTGAGACGCAGTACCCATAGCTTCTATTTTAGCACCACGCTCTATAATTATTGCACCTTTCTGTGAAATGTCACTCTTAAGAATGGTACCGGCAGGAATTGATAAAGTAGTACCAGCAGTGAAGTATACATAACCCCTGATGGTGTAAGTGCCACCGCTAAGGGTAATGTTCCTTTCATACGACCCTTGTAGTACACGAGATACATTTGGATCATCATTGTTGTTGGCTCCAGCGGTTGTACCCATGTTGTCGTTAAAGCTTACTTTAACACAAGAGGATAACCCTACAGCAACGAATGCTGCAAATAACAGTTGTTTAAACTTGTTCATGTTTTTTGTTATTGAAAATTTTAGTGAGATTATTTTCTAGAACGTTCTATATCGTAGGTAAAGCCAACGGTAACTGTAGTACCTGTGCGGTAAGCATAGTTGATCCTGTCGCCCTGGCTATAATTATAACCTGCTTTGCCCGATGGATTATCATAAAAAGCATAGCGGTTGTTAAGTAGATCTGATACTGTTAAACGTAGTTCTCCTTTTTCCTTCAGTACCTTTTTAGATACCATGATGTCAACTACGTTTCTTGGCTTCTCATAGATATCGAAAAAACCTGCACCATTAGGATCTCCCACCAATGAAAGACGTGGTCCTATGCGGTTGTAAAGCAGGCTACCGTTCCAGCCGTTGTTAGTGTATTGTAATCCTGCATTTACCAGGTAAGGTGACTGGCCATACAGCGGACGATCAACTGAAATGTTTTTACCATCTGCTTGCTGCGTGTTCAATGTAACCTTTGAGTCCAACAAAGTAAGGTTACCCATGAACGTGAAGTTCTTTAGTGAGTGGTTGATAAAATCAAGACCTTTCCTGATCTCAACTTCAGCACCTAACAATGTAGCGCTACCAGCATTTGCGTAGCTAAACAACCAACGGTCGCCATTACTACCTGCATCCATACGAAGCTCGATTGGGTCAGTAAATTTCTTATACAACAGACCAACAGAGATCAACTCACCTGCCTTTGGATAAAACTCGTACCTGATATCTCCGTTGATGATAGAAGTTCTTCTAAGAGTGGTGTCTCCACTTATACCCCATATCTGCTCGTAATCGAAGAACTGGAATGGAGCAATCTCTCTGAACTCTGGGCGTGCAATGGTTTTAGATGCCGCCAGGCGCAGCTGCTGCTTATTGTTGATAGAATAAGTGATGTTCACTGAAGGCAGGAAGTCATACTTCTCGTTGTTCACTACAATGCGCTTCATAGACAGGTCCCTGCTCGACAAGAATTGCTCAAAGAATTCAAGACGTCCACCCCAGATCATACGCAGCTTGCTGTTCAGTTTATTGTCGAACATTACATAGCCGCTATTGAGTGCAGAAACACCGAAGTACCTGTCAGTATTTTGTGTTTGCTCATCAAGGTAAAAACCATTTTCGTTTATGTTCTTTGGCAAGAAAGCCTGGTCGAAAGGAGTAGTAAGATCACTTGCAGTGCTGGCTGGCCTGAAGCGGAAAACCCTTGCATTAAAATCTCTTATGCGTAGCAAAGTAGAACCACCAACTTTTACGATCTGCCTGTAATCACCTATCTGAACTGGAACAGTCAAGGCTACATTACCACCGGTAGAATAATCATTTAAATTAGAGAAGAACCTGCGTGTATCATCATCATCCAATTCAAAATGTGAATTAGGATTATCTGAACCTCTTACATATTGTGCTGTGCGAAAATCAGGTTGTGATTTATTGTTGTAAGAGAAGTTACCATTCCAAAGGAACTTGATACCAGAAGAAGTAAGTTGGTGTTCACCTTCTAACTGGCCGCTATACAAACATCTTTGGTTTACAAAAGAAGAGCGTAGCGAAACGATCTGTAAGCGACCCACGTTATTCAACTCTCTTGTAAAGTAGTTGTCTTCATAAAACTGGTTGAATAAGTTTCTGAAAGATATTTTGTGACCACCTTTTACATAGCTGAAGTTAGCAAGTACACCTGCATTCACAGAGTACCTGTTTTGAGTTTCAGTACCAGAGAAAATAGGTGTTCTTACAAACTCGTACCTGCCCCTTTCTACATCATCATACATTACCATAGAATTGCGGTGGTATGCTGAGATGATTGTACCGAACTTTCCACCATTCTTAAAGTTGTTGGTATTAGACCAGGTAAGATTAAGAGTAGTGATAGGTAATGCAGTAGTGGTTACTTCCTGGTAAACATCACCCCTGAATTGCTTTGTCAGTTCTATCTTCTGGGCACTTGTCAATGAACGAAACTCTTCAATAGAAGGTACAGCTGAAGGAAGCTGACGGTTACCGTTATCGAAACCTAACCAATCTGTAGAGTTACGTGGGTTACTTGTAAAAGGCTTGAAAGTAGACTGAGAGTTATAACCCAAAGAAACACCTACAGTCAAAACATTTCGTGTAGGAATATCTCTTGTATTTACTTGAATAAGTCCACCTGCAAATTCACCAGGCAGATCAGGAGTTGCTGTTTTGTTGATGATGATATTATCAATCATCGCAGCAGGAATAAGGTCAAAAGAGAAAGCTTTTTTATCAGGCTCAGAACTAGGCATCAATGCATTGTTGATCATAGCCTGGTTGTAGCGGTCACTCAATCCACGCACTACCACAAATTTGTTATCCTGTATACTGGCACCACTTACACGCTTCAATACTTCGCCGGTATTCTTATCTGGTGTTCTTCTAATGAAGTCAGCAGCAAGGCCACTAGACATTGAAGAATTATTTTTCTGAAATGCGATAAGTGCATTAGTACTTTCTCTCCTTATAGAAGATCGAACGGTAACAGTTTCTACATTTGATTTATTCAGATCCAATACAACATCTACTACGTTTTCAGTATTTGCTTTAACTACCACATCTGCAATGGTCTTAGCTGTATAACCAACCCTTGATATCACTAAAGAATAAGTACCAGGATTCAAGCGGAAAGTAAAACGACCTTCAACGTCCGCAGCAGTTGATTTTCCACCTTCAATTTTGATGGTTGCCCCAGATAATGGATCATTTGATTCGTTGGAGATCTTTCCGTGCAATACAGTTGTTTGTGCAAAAGAGAAGGTAAACAATGAACACAAGAGAAGAGAGAGGGTAAAACGTTTCACTATAACTGATTTTGTTGCGGCAAAAGTAGAAGGCCAATATGAAGCGGTTGTTAAGCCAATGTTACCGCAAGGTTATCATTGGCAAGAGACTGAGGTGCTGCAAGTTGTATAAGAACACAGTCGGTAAGAAATAAAATATAAGCCATTTTTAAGCTCGGCACCAGGTTTAATATTAAGTTATCATTAAGTCTATGTTACCTGCTGCACCTTGCTATCATAGTTATACTTTTGCCCTCTAAAAAAAATGTATGGGACTTAATTCGTTTGGGAAGTTGTTTATGCCCAAGAACCAGATCTTCTATAAACTGTTTGAAGATGTAGGTGTAACGGTTAGCAAGATGGGAAGGGTTTTGAAGCAATTGGTGAATGAACCAGATATAAATAGAAGAGCTCAACTAACATCGCAATTAGAGGACCTGGAGCATGAGAATGATGACCATACGCACAAGCTTTTTACTGAACTTGGCAGAAACTTCATTACGCCTTTCGATCGTGAAGACATCCACTACCTGGCATCAGCGCTTGATGATATAGCAGACTATATATATGCCTCTGCCAAAAAGATAAACTTCTACCGGGTTAATCCTAATGATACAGGAATTCAAAAAATGGCGGAACTGATAGAGCAGGCTACTATCCACGTGGCCAGTGCAGTATCTGAGCTTCGCAATATGAAGAACCTTCGCCAGATAACAGAAGCTTTGGTAAGGGTGAATGATATAGAGAACCAGGCTGATGATATTTTTGACCTAAGTATTGAAAAACTCTTCAATGAAGAGAACGATTTCAAAGAAGTGATCAAGAAAAGAGAGATCTACCAGGTAATGGAGATAGCTACTGATAAATGTGAAGATGCGGCCAATGTAATTGAGTCAATCATTGTTAAATACGCTTAATCAGTAGTCGGATCAACCTAAAGAACCTGTATGACAACGCTTCTTATTATCATCATTATATTTTCGTTCATTTTCGACTATATCAATGGTTTCCACGATGCAGCTAACTCAATTGCAACCATCGTTTCTACTAAAGTACTTACCCCTTTCCAGGCTGTTTGTTGGGCCGCCTTCTTCAACTTCTCGGCATATTTTGTTTCAAAATATATCATAGGAGAATTCAAGATCGGGAATACAATTTCTAAATCAGTAACCCTACAGGAAGGAGATCCTATAGCGCTTTATGTAATTCTTTCAGGATTGATAGCAGCCATCGCATGGAACCTGATTACCTGGTGGTTTGGTATTCCTTCCAGCTCTTCCCACACTTTAATAGGTGGATTCATGGGAGCTGCGGTAGCACATTATGGCACTTTTGCAGTAATTGTTTCAGCCAAAGTTTTACCCATCATCCTGTTCATCTTTTTAGCACCGCTCATTGGGATGGTGATTGCTTTTATTATTACTATTATTATTGTACACATAAGCAAACGCTCAAATCCTTACCGGGCAGAACGATGGTTTAAGCGATTACAGCTGGTATCGTCAGCGGCTTTCAGTTTAGGTCATGGAGGTAATGATGCGCAAAAAGTTATGGGTATTATAGGTGCGGCAATGATAGCCAGTGGTTATATAAACGAGTTCTCCGAAACACCTTCTTGGGTTCCTATCTCATGTTTCCTGGCAATTGGTGCTGGTACCATGAGCGGAGGTTGGAAGATTGTAAAAACAATGGGTACACGTATCACCAAAGTAACGCCACTAGAAGGTGTGAGTGCAGAAACAGCCGGCGCGATGACTCTTTATATAGCAGAACATTTTGGTATTCCTGTTAGTACCACCCACTCTATCACCGGTTCTATTATTGGTGTGGGCGCTACCAAGCGTTTATCAGCGGTGCGTTGGGGTGTTACTATCAGCTTACTTTGGGCATGGATCATCACTATACCTATCAGTGCTTTAATGGCGGCTCTCTTGCTATACATTATAAAATTCTTCGTCACCCCGTAATATTCCCTCTCATTTGGTTTATTTTGCAAGTGTAAAAGCTTAATTCAACATTTTATGGGAAAAATATTGGTAACGGGTGGCTGTGGATATATCGGGTCGCATACTATTGTAGACCTCTTAGAGAATAGATATGATGTCATTTCTATAGATGATAATTCGCGTAGTACTTCTTACCTGCTCGATGGTATAGAAAAGATCACGGGCAAAAAAGTAAAGAATTATAAGGTTGACCTGAAAGATTATAATGATACACGTGCTGTTTTCCAGGAAAACGAGGACATCAACGGCATCATTCATTTTGCTGCGTATAAAGCAGTTGGTGAGTCTGTAGAACAACCTTTGATGTACTACGAAAACAACATGTTTTCGCTTATCAACCTGCTAAAATGTGTGCAGGAATTCGAGATCCCGCACTTTGTTTTTTCATCTTCCTGTACTGTTTATGGTAATCCAGATAGCATACCTGTAACTGAGGAGTCGCCTATTAAGAAAGCAGAATCACCTTATGGTGCCACTAAGCAAATGGGTGAAGAAGTGGTTCAGAATACAGTAAAAGTTTCTAGTGCTAAAGCTATCCTACTCCGTTATTTTAATCCTGTTGGAGCACATCCATCTGGTCACATCGGTGAACTTCCGTTAGGAAGACCGGCTAATCTTGTTCCTGCCATCACACAAACTGCCATAGGCAAACTTCCGCAAATGCAGGTTTTTGGCAGCGACTACGACACCCGCGATGGCAGCAACATCCGCGATTACATTCACGTTAGTGATATTGCACACGCACATACTTTAGCTATTCGCTACCTGGAAGAAGGAAGAAACAAAACCAACTGCGATATCTTTAACTTAGGCACCGGTAATGGGGTAACTGTTTTGGAAGCAATCAAAGCTTTTGAAGAAGTAAGCGGGCAGAAACTAAATTACCAGGTAGGACCACGCCGTCCAGGCGATGTGGTAGCCATTTATGCCAACAACAATCTTGCATGTACCGCTTTAGGTTGGGAAATAAAATACGACCTGAAAGAAATGATGCGGACAGCTTGGGCATGGGAGCTAAAAGTGAAGGAAGATGAGAAGATCATCAAGAGCCAGCAGTTCCAATTGAACTAAATTTTCAGGATAATATTGGAAAAGCCATACTGCGGTATGGCTTTTTTGTTTCTACAACAGTATCCGCCAATCAATTGTGTAATTTTACAACTAAAGGATCTACATGCATCAAGACGATCGCGAGCTTCTTCTACAGTTTAAACAACCAGATCAGAAAGAAAAGGCTTTTACTGCTATCATAAAAAAATACCAGGAAAAGCTTTACTGGCATATACGCCGGATGGTAGTTGTTCATGATGATGCTAATGATGTTCTCCAAAATGTTTTCATAAAGGTTTGGAATGCACTCGGCAACTTTAGAGAGGACAGCCAGTTGTACACATGGCTTTACCGCATTGCTACCAACGAATGCTTAACATTCCTGGAGCAGCAGAAGCGGAAAGCCGCAGCCAGTTTTGATGAAATGGAGAGTGGACTGAGCAATAAAATAAGGGCAGACGAAGGTTTTGATGCGAATAAATTAGAGTGGAAACTGCAACTGGCCATTCAGCAACTACCTGAAAAGCAACGAATTGTTTTTATGCTACGCTATTACGACGAAATGCCGTACGAGGAAATGAGTCGAGTATTAGAAACCAGCGAAGGAGCTTTGAAAGCCAGCTACCATCATGCAGCCAAGAAAATTGAGGATTTTATTCTCAATCGTTAAACCTTAATGCTAATATGAAGTCAGAAGTAGGTTAGAAAAGTTATGTGGAAGAAAGATAACATACAACCCGAAATACTTGAAATAGCACCTGCACTTGCTCAATTACAAGCAATGCAGGTTTATTCAGTACCAGCCACTTATTTTGATGAGCTGCCTGGTACAATCATGCATTTGCTACAATCCGAGGAAAAGGCAGCCTTCAATTTTGAAGCAATAACCAAAGACCCCTATTCAGCGCCGGCTGGTTATTTTGATGGACTGGCAGATAATATCCTGGCAAAAGTGAAACAGCAGGCTATCGCTACCAATGAGGTAGATGAAGAACTAATGGCCATTGCCCCGGCTTTAGTAGGCTTAAATAAAAAACAGGTTTACTCTGCACCAGCAGCTTATTTCGACAAGCTGGATGTACAAGTTGATAAGACACCTAAAGTACAGGCTAAGGTGGTGAAAATGTATAGCGTAAAACGTGTGATGCAATACCTGGCTGCTGCAGTGGTTATTGCTATCATGGCTATATCAGCATATATATTCCTGGATAAGCCTGAAGCCACCGGTACAGCCAGCAATGCAACTAATACAATAGGAAATATTTCTGCTGCTTTAGATGCACTTACTGACGAGGAAATAGTAGAGTACTTGCAGGCGCATTCAACTACGCTTAACACCAACTATAGCAGCTACTTGTTACCTATAGATGAGATGGATTTAAACGAAGTAATCAAGGAATTGAGCGATGAAGATCTGCAGCAATTCTTACAACAATATTCTGAACCAAGAGCAGCCGCTAAAGGCGGTATCTAAACCTTCCAAATATGAAAAAAAAATTATTTATATTACTGGCATTTATTACTAACCTTAGTTATATTTGTTTTGCTCAACCTGATGATGGTAGGAACAAAGCAGAAGCAGTTCAAATAGCTTTTCTTACCAAGGAGCTGGGTCTAACACCAGATGAAGCACAGAAATTTTGGCCGGTTTTCAACAACTACAAGCAGGAAATAATAGCCACCAGGCGTTCTACGAGAAATGACGAAATAGAACTGGAAGAAAAGGTGGTAAACATCAGGAAGAAGTACAAGCCGGAGTTCAAGAAAGTTTTAGGAAACGATCAGCGGGTAAATAAGCTATTCCAGGCAGATAAGAACTTCCGCGATATGCTGAGAAAGGAACTAATGGAGCGTAGAGGAAATCGCGGTGGAGGCAAACCATTTAAGAATTAATTACACCTCATTTTAAACTTGGTGTTTTTCATAGGTTAGCAACGGCCAGCTCTTTTCAGGGCCGGCCAGCTTTTTTTAATACCATACTAAACCAACTAGGTTTCTTCTCAAAATTGTTCTCAAGCCAGTACTCTTAACTTACAGCCTCCTCAGGCCATACAGGCCGCTTTACATCGTGGTAAAAGAGGAACTTCCAATTTTCTTGTTGCCCCTGCTCCCACCACTGCTTGCGAAGATCATTAGCCCTGCGCCCATCATGATCGTATTTGGCAATTACACTACGGCGCATTTGCCCGAGTTGCGGCGCTTCATCACCTCCAAAAAATATTGTTTCACCTTCTTCCTCTATCCAAAATACCTGGTGAAAAGGGCTATGTCCACTGGTAAGCTGGTAACGGATATAATTATCTATAGTGCCATCTCCCTCCAAAAGCACCACCCGCGAATTATTCTGCAGCATGTCGATCTCATCTGTCATGAACGATGGGAAGCCTGTTTCAAAAGCATAATCCAGCTCTTGCCGCTGCACATAATAGATTGCTTGTGGAAAGGCTAAAGAATAATGTCCCAACCGGTCTTTGAAGCTAACACCGCCAGCATGATCCTTGTGCAGGTGGGTCATCAGCACCTTGCTAATATGCGCCGGCTCGTAACCATGCTGCCGAAGATTGTCATGTATTTGCAGGCTGCCATTTTTACTAAAGCCAAGACCAGTATCCAACAGCAGCACGTCTTTGCTGGTAACGACTAAAAATGGCTGCACCTCCACCAGCAAGCTACCAGTAGGTCTGTCATTCAGTTGGTGCTGGTCTTCTTCGTAAGGAACAAAAACTTTGGTTTTATCGATGGTGAATGAGCCTTCAGAAAGTGGGATGATCTTCATATTATCAATATGTGATTATGCAGCAGATCGCTCTGCTTATGCCCCTGTAGATGCCCAAGGCACTAAGGCACAAGAGTGCGACGCAACGGATGTTTAATCAGTGAACCAATGCTGGTACCATAAAAATCTTACCGCAACACCATTTGCCTGTCGGCATCCAAGCGGATCATGATGAACAGAAGAATGGTAAAGGTAAGCAATGATGAACCGCCATAACTTATGAGCGGAAGCGGGATCCCAATCACCGGCGCAAGACCAATGGTCATACATATGTTGATGGCGATGTGGAAGAAGTAGATGCTGGCGACACCATACGAGTACACCCGGCTAAAGGTGCTTCGCTGTCGCTCGGCTATCACCACCATCCGGAAGAGGAGGATGGCGTAGAGCCCCAGGAATATGACGCTTCCTAAAAATCCAAAGCCCTCGCCAATGGTGCAGAAGATGAAATCGGTCCGCTGTTCGGGCACAAAATCGTACCTGGTTTGGGTGCCTTTTAAATATCCTTTACCCAATACACCGCCCGAACCAATGGCTATCTTAGACTGGATAACATTGTACTCGCTCTGGTTCTGCTGTTTGCCTTTCGTTTTTGCCCTTTGCTGCTCCAGTTCAGCTTGTTCTGCTGCGTCTTGTGGTACATATGGTTTACCTACCAGGCTGTAGATGCGGTCGCGCTGGTAAGGCTTCATCATAGTATGAATAGCATACGGTATGGCAAAAGCTGATATAAAATTGGCAAAAGCCCATGCTCCCAGGATGATCCACAACAGCCAGCGATTGCGCCTGAATTGGCGGCGCAATAGAAGAATTGCGAGGAAGGCCGTTATCCCAAAAGAAATCATCAGGACTTCGGGAGATAATATGAGCGACAGGATAACAAGAATACCGATGGATGCTCCGGCAATGAGGATGAATGGTGGTAATCCTTCCCTGTACATTACCAGGAAGAACGAGAAATACACAAGTGCAAGACCTGTTTCGTTCTGAGCCACGGTGATGATTGCGGGTAATAAAGCTATAGCACCTCCTATTATCTGGGCACTGGTTTTACTGAACTCTGTTTCTTGCCGGCTGATATATTTGGCTAAAGCCAAACAGGTAAAAACTTTGGAAAGCTCCGATGGCTGTAAACGGAATCCTCCTAAGACAATCCATGATTTTGAACCTTTGACCTCTGTACCTATAATCAGTGCGAGTATACACAACAGGATACCGAAGCCATACCATAAATTGGCGGTGGCTGTAAAGAATTTACTGTCGGTTAGTAAAATGAAAATGGCCAGAACCGTACAGATACCAACCCACAGTACCTGCTTACCGTAATCTTTGCTTTGGTTTAGAATAGGTTCCAGGATGCTTTCACCTTCTTTGTATTCATTTGCAAAAATCATGAACAGGCCGATGGTGACTAAGGCGATGTACAACCAGATCATACTCCAGTCGATGCCTTTGGAAATATGGTTCTGGTTACTCATGGACGGGTTGTATCTCTTTTGTTTTTACGGTTATCAGGCAGCATCATCGGTGTTCTGTCGGTATTGATATCGCCTGAGTCTTTCCTGTTTGGTTCTGCCTCAGGGTCGAATGTAGTTTTCTTGCTTGGTGCTGGTGGTGCTTCTATCTGCACATTCACTACCTCTGCCTGCTTGTTCAGGCGAGCCAGCTTTGCCTGCCGAATAGAATCTTTCACGAAATACCATTTTTTTATTGCTGCAGGTATAAGGTCTGCTTTTGAAATGCGTTCTACCTCGGGTTTACGCCTGTCAGAAATTGAGTCCGTAAGGTATTTCTCCATCATAAGTGCAGCTATAGGTGAAGCCCAGGTAGATCCGTAACCTGAATTCTCTACAATAACAGCAATTGCGATTTTTGGGTCTTTACGCGGGGCAAAAGCCACGAACAAGGAGTGGTTCTTACCGTGCGGGTTTTGTGCTGTACCTGTTTTACCACATACATCTATACCTTGGATCATTGCATTGCGGGCAGTACCATGGGTAACCACATCCTGCATACCCAGCTGTACTATTTCGTAGGTGGAGTCGGCAATGTGTGTTACATCGTGGCGCTTACGGTATTTGGCAAGAAATGCTGTGTCTTCAATAGTTTCGTTCTGGATGCTATCTATGAGGTGTGGTGTGTAGTAGTAGCCTTTGTTTGCAATCAGGCACATGGCATTAGCCAGCTGCAGTGGTGTGCTCGTCATACGATCCTGGCCAATACCAAGGGTCACAATGTTACAGCTGTTCCACCTGCGGCTGCCGCCAAAATCGCGGTTGTAGCGGCTTGTATCCGGGATACTTGCATAGTCTTCACTTGGAAGATCCACGCCCAGCCTTACACCAAGGCCAAATGCGTTCATGTATTCCTTCCACTTCAGGTAGCCCATGGTGGTATTAGCATACTGGCGATTATCAACAGCCATCCTGAATATGTGAACGAAATACGAGTTGCAGGAGTTTGCCAATGCAGCACGTAGGTTAGCAGCGTGTCCACCACCGGCGTGTGTACATTTTACAGGTCGGCCACATTGGAAGTAGGCACCGCCACAACCATAGCCAAAAGATGGCGTAATAAGTTTTTGGTCAAGTGCGACCAAAGCGCCCAGAGGTTTGAAGGTAGATCCCGGCGGGTATTGACCTTTAATTGCACGATTATAAAGAGGACGTGCTGTATCCAGCGCCATTCTACCCCAGTTTTTCCTGAATTGTGCCCCTGCAAGATCGTTGGGATCGTAAGATGGGCCTGAAGCCATAGCCAGAATTCCACCTGTTTTAGGATTGATGGCTACAACACCACCTATTTTATTGGTGAACAGCTTTTCTGCCAATTGCTGCAATTCGATATCTATACTGGAATAAAGATTACGGCCTGCAACAGCAGCAGTATCAAAAATTCCTTTTTCATAGCTACCTTGTATCCTGTTCTTGTTGTCCTTGATCAGGTATTTTATACCCCGCTGCCCCATCAACACTTTTTCGTAGGTAGCTTCCAAACCTGCACGACCTATGTAATCGCCCATTTGGTAGAAGTAACCGGATTTACGGATGATGGCTGTATCAACTTCAGCCACATAACCTAATACGTGTGCAGCTGATTTATAAGGATAGGTCCTGATAGGTCGTTCAGTAAGGTCAAATCCCGGGAACTTGTACATGTTCTCATCCAGCTTAGCTTGAAGCGCCGGGGCTACCAGTGGTTCAAACACGCTTGGGCGATAGCGGCCATTTTTGATGATAGATGTTATCATCCTTTTCCTGAACTCGGCGGTATCTATTTGCAGGATGTTACATAAAGCAAACGTGTCAACACCTTTTACCTGAAACGGAGTAACAGTAAGGTCGAAGCGTGCAATATTATCAAGAATGGGACGCTTTTTACGGTCGTAAATAACACCGCGGCTAGGGTATACGATCTTCTTGTAAACAGCATTATCCATTGCCAGCGAAGCATACTTGCTGGTAAGCACCTGCAGGTTGAACAGCTGGATGATCATGACTGAAAAAACCGCAATGAAAATAAACTGGATAACCCTCTTCCTCGATTGATTGAATGACGGCATGTCGCCTATGGTGTTACTTTAGATATAGAAATGATACTGCAAAAATGCATGAATTGTAGTTAGACATATCATTTCTCTCTGTTATTACTCCTTAAATGTTGTTAACAATGATGTGCATTTCTGCATCTGTTTTATCTAGCAGACAATCCGGTGTTAATAAAGCACAAGCAGCAGGTTTTTGCTGCTCTACTTTTTACATGAATTAGCTGCCTAAGCTGTGTTCGTTCTAAACTTTTGCTTGCGGAAGAACAGCATTTCGGCAATGAAGATTAGCAGGAAACTTACAGCAGTAGTAGCTGTGACTTTACCAAGGAAGAAGATGATGTTTCCGAACTCCATCCATTGTATAAATACCAGGTAGCTGTGGTGCAGAAATGTGAGCACCAGCACGTACAGGAAATAAGGCGCCCAGCCTAAACTTTTTACAGATGGTTCAGCATAGTTCAGTTCTTGACCTTCCTGCGAAATGAGGAGGTTGATAAGAAAAGGACGCAGGTACGCTATCAGCACACAAGGTGCGGAATGCAATCCCAATCGCCCGGTAAAATAATCGAGCGAAAGACCAAACAGGAATGATACCAACAGCAATCCAAACCTGGAAATATTGAAAGGCAGCCACAGAATGAATAAGAAGTATAGGTAGGGTGTAATGAACTGGTGCAACGGTGGTATCTCGTTGAGCACGTACACCTGTATCAGGATGAAAACGATAAAACGGATGATATTTCTAACTAGCTGGCTCATTTGGTTTTTTGCATAGCAGCCTCCAGCCTGCGTTGTTCTTCCCACTGTACGTTCTCTACCACATTTACATATTGAATGCTAAAGAAATTCGTTGCCGTTCTCAATTTGATGGTCACAAAGTTGCTACTCGGATCAGCTTCTATTGAATGCACTGTTCCTACCATTATGTTAGGTGGAAAATTGGCTGAGTAAGTACTGGTTACAACTGAATCGCCTTTGGCTACTTCGGCACTCTTTGGAATGTTGTGAAGCGTCAGGAAGTTTGGATCCTGCCCGTCCCAATCCACTTTACCAGCAATATTTCCTTTTTTCAGCATTGAGCTAACGGTGCTGTTGCGGTGCAGCAAACTCATCACCAAAGCATAATTTTCACTAACCTCCACTACCGTTCCTACCACACCATTGGGACCAATAACCGACATATCCTTTTTTATACCCTGGTTAGCACCACGATGCAGTGTAAGGTAATTGGTTTGAGAACTTACTGTATTGCTTACCACTTTAGATGGAAGCCACATAAACTTACGCATCCTTCCAACTGTATCCCGTACCAGGCTATCCAGCACAGTAATTCTTGTACTGTCAGGACTTTCGAAGTTTAGCCCCAGCATGTTGCGCAATTGAGCATTCTCCTGCGACAGCTGTTTGTTCGCCTCTTTCAGGTGAAAATAATATTGAACCTTGTTGTACTGAAGGTTGATCCAGCCGGTAACCTCGTTCGCCACACCTGCATATGCAGCCTGTTGCGAAGGATTGTATTTTACAATAAGAGTAATAGATAAAATCTGCAACACCAGGAAGAAGAGGAAAGTGAAGTATCTTCTGATGAAGAGAAATATATTACGCACTAGGGAGGAAGTTTAGAAATTGAAAATCCGAAAAACGAACAGGCGTCCGCATTTCGGATTTATATTTTCAACAAGATTATCTCATGATAAATGGAAAACGCTGGTAGTTCTTTAGCGCTATACCTGTACCACGAACTACGCTCTTAAGCGGATCGTCGGCTACGTGTACAGGAAGTTTGATCTTTTGGCTCAAACGCTTATCCAGCCCGCGAAGCAAAGCTCCACCACCTGTCAGGTACAAACCACGGCGGTAAATATCTGCAGCCAGCTCAGGAGGTGTAGTTTCCAATGCTTTCAAAATAGCTTCTTCTATTTTGAAGATGCTCTTATCCAAAGCTTCTGCTACTTCCTGGTAGCTAACCATGATTTGTTTAGGAATACCGGTCACAAGGTCACGACCGTTCACAGGAATATCATCTGGTGGGTTATCAAGATCTTTCATAGCCGCACCTATCTGGATTTTAATCTGCTCGGCAGTACGCTCACCAATCAGTAAGCTATGGTAACGACGAAGCGCTTCCATGATATCTGCAGTGAACTCATCTCCTGCTATACGAATAGACTGGTCGCAAACGATACCAGCCAATGCAATTACCGTAATACCGGTAGTACCACCACCTATATCAATGATCATGTTACCAACCGGCTCCTCCACATCTATACCAATACCAAGTGCTGCTGCCATAGGTTCATGAAGAAGGTAAACTTCTTTTGCACCCGCCTGCTCTGCACTATCGCGCACCGCACGTTTTTCTACTTCGGTAATGCTTGATGGGATACAGATCATCATACGCCAGCTCGGTGGGAACAAAGGCTTTTTAGGATAGATCATCTTGATCATCTCCCTTATCATCAGCTCGGCAGCGTTGAAGTCGGCTATCACACCATCCTTTAGTGGACGAATGGTACGAATGCTTTCATGGGTCTTTTCGTGCATCATCAATGCGCGTTTTCCAACTGCCAATACGGTCTTCAGGTTGTTGCGGTCAAGTGCTACTATTGAGGGCTCATTCACTACAACCTCCTCGTTATGAATGATCAGGGTATTTGCGGTACCCAGGTCCATTGCAATCTCTTGTGTAAACCAGTTGAAAAGTCCCATGTATATTTAATTCCTTGTTTAGAATGATGCGTGCAAAGTTGTATGAAATAATTTGAAATAACAAAGCAGCCATAGCCCTTGCAAGCCTGCCGCGAAAGTAGAACGAACCATGCATTTAGCAGGAAATATTTTCTTCTGCACTAATTAAAATAGTATTAAACATGAAATGATTATGATCTATGGATGCCATCGTGAAAATCAACATGATTACAACCCGAATTTCCACTTACATAAAGCGTAAAACTACTATTTAGCAGCACGACTGATCGACTTATAGAAACCTCTATTCAAACTCATAACCGATATCCTTCCTATAGGTCATACCCTCAAAATGGATGGTATCTAAAACAGCCTTCGACTTCTTAACCGCTTCACTGATGTCTGTACCAAAGGAAGTTACTGCCAGTACTCTTCCTCCATTGGTTACTACTGTATCGCCTTCTGTTTTGGTGCCTGCATGAAAGATGATGGTATCCTGCTGCTGGTTGGTATCAGCAGGTAAACCATTAATGGTTCTACCCTTTTCATATTTACCTGGATATCCTTCACTAACCGCTACCACTGTGGCCACGGCTCTTTCATCATATTCTATCACCACATCATCCAACCGACCAAGGCGCATTGCTGTAAGAATTTCCAGCAGATCAGTTTTTAGTCTCGGAAGTATCACCTCTGTTTCAGGGTCGCCTAGCCTGCAGTTGTATTCTATTACATAAGGATCACCATTAACATTCATCAGGCCAAAGAAGATAAAGCCATTATATGCTAACTGCTCCTCTTGCAGCCCACGAATGGTAGGTTTTATTACCCGCTCTTCTACCTTTTGCATGAATTCGTCGTTGGCGAAAGGCACAGGCGTAACACAACCCATACCGCCGGTATTAAGCCCGGTATCGCCTTCACCTATACGTTTATAATCTTTCGCATGTCCTATTATCTTGTACTGGCTGCCGTTGGTTACCACAAATACGCTTAGTTCTATTCCCTGCAAAAACTCTTCTACAACCACTTTTTCTGAAGCCTCACCAAACTGCTTATTAATCACCATTTCTTCAAAAGCTTTGGTTGCTTCTTCATAGCTGTCGCAAATGATCACGCCTTTACCTGCTGCCAGTCCATCAGCTTTTAAAACGATCGGTAGCTTTTGCGCATGAATATGATTTTTACCGTGCTCAAAATTTCCTTCATTGAATTCTGCAAAACCAGCAGTAGGTACTTGGTAGCGCTGCATGAATTTTTTTGAGAATGATTTACTTCCCTCTAATTGCGCTGCACCTGCCGAAGGACCAACAACTGTTATCTTCTCCAGTTCCGGATCATTTACCACAAAATCATAAATACCTTTTACCAGTGGCTCTTCTGGACCCACCACTATCATTTCAATAAATTGGGTGATGCAAAGCGTTTTGATAGCTTCAAAATCGGTAGGCTGAATATCTACATTCTCACCATATTCCGTAGTACCTGCATTGCCAGGTGCTATCAATAAGCGGCTACAGGTTTTGCTATACCTGAGGGCTCTTGCCAATGCATGTTCACGACCACCCGAACCAAGAAGTAAAATATTCATGATATGTAATTGAAGAATTTGTAATGAAGCAGCGAATGTAAAAACTAATTGTGGTAGCAATCGCTGGTAAAAGAATTCATATGGTGGCAACAGGAAACCACGGAAGCAATATGCTAAGCACGCAATGATGATGCCACCGACTTTTACACCACGTGTATTGAAACCTTACAGGCGTTATATAATGTAATACTGTAAGGCAATATAGCTTCTCGGCGGAGTATTGGAATAATCAGTATTTTGAGCCGTTAACAAAGATTTATTTACTAACTCTCATCTGAAAAAAGACAGATATGAATGTGACACCTGCCGACCAGGCAATCTTACAGAAAGGCCATCCAAAAGGGCTGTATGTGCTTTTCGCAACTGAATTCTGGGAGCGCTTCAGCTATTATGGTATGCGCGCCATTTTCGTTCTCTTCATGACTGATAAGCTTTTGTTTGATAAAGCATACGCAGCAAATATTTATGGAAGCTATACAGGATTAGTTTACCTGACTCCATTGTTAGGTGGTTATATGGCCGACAGGTACTGGGGCAACAGGAAGTCAATATTTGTTGGAGGAATATTAATGGCACTAGGCCAGTTTGTACTGTTTGCTTCTGCATCTATGAGTGAACCCGGCGCCTCCGCACTTACTACCTCTTTGTTATGGGGTGGATTAGCTCTCTTGATCTTTGGTAATGGTTTCTTTAAACCAAACATTAGTACCATGGTTGGCCAGCTATACCCGGAGGACCAGGCAAGCCGCAAAGACTCCGCCTATACTATCTTTTACATGGGTATCAATGCAGGTGCATTTCTTGCACCGCTGGTATGTGGTTACCTCGGTGAGAAAATCGACTTCAAATGGGGCTTCTTTGCAGCTGGTGTAGGTATGATTCTCAGCCTTATCATTTTCTACTATACCAAAAATAAATATGTTGTTTCTTCTACGGGAGAACAGCTGGGTGTACACGCCAACAAACTTAAAGACACTGGTATCTCAGAAACTGGCAAAACAGGTTTCAGCACCGGGCAAGTGCTATTTCTTGTAGGATCCATCATAGCAGCTATAGCATTGATGTACTTTATCCTGAATGTTGACTTTTGGGGTTCTGCTATATATGGTATGACACTTTGTTTACCATTTGCTATTCTTACAGACCGCTCCCTTACTAAAGTTGAGAAGTCAAGACTAACGGTGATCATCATAATCATGCTGTTTGTTATCTTCTTCTGGATGTGTTTTGAGCAGGCAGGTGCATCATTAACCTTCTTTGCTAATGAGCAAACTGATAGAAGGGTGTTTGGATGGGAAATGCCTGCTAGTTACTTCCAGAGTTTCAACCCTGTATTCATTGTATTGTTAGCTCCCATTTTTGCTGGATTATGGGGCTTCCTCGGCAAAAGAGGTATAGAACCACCGGCTCCTATGAAGCAGGCAATGGGCCTTGGTTTCCTTGCGCTTGGTTTCTTATTCATCTCTTTTGGAGTAACTGATAGTCCTGCAATAAAAGTGAGTATCCTTTGGCTTACCGGATTGTACTTCCTTCATACAGTGGGTGAATTGTTCCTTAGCCCGATCGGTTTGTCAATGGTGAATAAATTAACCCCGGGCCGTTTTACTTCGCTGATGATGGGTATTTGGTTTATGGCAATAGCTACAGGTAACAAACTTGCAGGTACTATGAGTGCGCTGTATCCTGATCCTTCGTCTACAGCGCCACCACCGGTTTTCCTGGGCATAACCATCGACAACCTGTATACCTACTTCATGATCTTTGTTGGATTTGCAGGTGCAGCTGCTGTCATCTTATTCCTGCTTTCATTTAAGCTAAAAGCAATGATGAAAGGCATCAGGTAGTAAACGGTTCAATCTTTATAAAAAAGCGGCTCATTAGGCCGCTTTTTTTATTCTACATTATTTACTTTTTAACTTGTGTGCTTTTGTTCTTTTGTAAAAACGATAGGAGCAATAAAATGGAATTCCTGCTATGAGGAGTATGATGACAAAAAAGACGATGAAAGAGGTTTCGAATGGCAGGAACAGCGAGATAACTGCTGCTAACAGGCCGCCCGCCATCCAATATTTTGCAGCTAACTTGTGCGTGTATTGCCAGTTGTTATCATCTTCTAGTGCCCATGGTGTTCTTAAGCCAATAAAGTAGTTTGGTTTTAAAGAAGTAAAGGTGCTGCCTAAAAAGGCAAAGAAAAAGCCCATGAGTGGCAGTAAGATCTTGTCAAAATGTAAAGCACCTGAGCGTGCAGAGTCTACAATCAACACTCCAATTACCGCCATAAAGATCAGGATACCTAAACCTATCCTCGCCACTAACTCCGGCGAATTATGCTGTCTTTTCGGATCTATTCTATGAATGTTCATGAGCAAAAGGAAGATTCCTATTCCCGTTATAGTGATCATGCCTAATGGTAGTAGTAAAACAGAAGCCTTGCTTCCAAAATCATCTGGCTCACCATCCAAACCAAAATGAGTAGGCACCGTTTCAGCCATTTGCGACCACGCCATCAGCAGGTAAATCCACGGTATAAGAATAACTAAGAATGCAAAGACATATAGCCCAGTTTTCTTCATAAAGTTTCCTTTTACCACATACAAATAAAATTTGTTGCCATTCCTCAACTTGTTAAAACCACTTTTAAAAATTAACCCCTAAATAACAGCCTTTAGCACTTATTTATGAAATCTTTCGTAGATCAGGCTGGTAAAGGGTTTCAGCGGATTCCGGGCTAAAATGAAGGCATCAAATGCTACCACTCATCACATCAGGGATAGCAGTTATTTTTTCCTATCACAATAGCCTTTGAACAGGGGGTGAGGCCATCTACTTTTGACTTGTCAACAAACCAGAAGACAAACACACAAAAGATTATAAACTAACTAAAACAATTATTATGAAAAAGCTATTCTTCGCCGCCTTGATTGCAACTACAGTAGCAACAACAGCATTCGCTACCGACGCTAAAAAAATTGGTGTCCGCGTACACAATTCTTTCAAAGCTGACTATGGTAACATTGAAAATGTAAACTGGACTTTGCGCGACAATTTTGCTAAAGCATCGTTCCAGTTGAATGGAGAAAAAATGGAAGCTTTCTACGACGTAGAAGGTAATAACATAGGAACAAGCAAAGCCATAGCAGTGGATGCAATTCCTACTTCTGCAAAGAGAGCACTGGCTAAAAAGTTTGCAGACTACACAGTAACGGAAGCTATACAGTTTGATGGTGTAGATGAAAGTGCTTATTACATTTCAGCTGATAATAGCCATGAAAAACTCGTGTTGAAAGTAAGTGCTACGGATATCGTTTCTGTTTATAAAAGAACTTCCAAGTAAAAATTAGTGTTGGGCACTAGTTTAGGTTCCGGCCCCTGTAAAACAGGGGTCTTTTTGTTGGGTAGATGGGAGGAAAATAAACAATTGATCTACCGACCAAACCAGGCTCTACTACAGCTATAGCATCTTATTCAAAAAAGCAATCGTGCGGCTGAGCACTTCATTGTACCAGGGGTGAAATAACCAAAACGTATGCGGTGTGTTAGGAAAATCATGCACTTCCGAATAAATACGAAGCGCGTTTAACTTCTTGATCATTTCATCTCTTCCGGCATGAAAACGTGGCGTAGAGCTATTGAGGAAAAGAACAGGTGCAGTATGTTTATCTACATGATTTAGCGGAGAAGCGGCTTCCCAATTTGTTGGGTTCTCTTCGTATGAACCTCCCAGCCACTCACCGGCTACTTTACCTTCCATTGATAATGGATGTTTGAAAGCAAGTACACCATCAATATTTACCACTGCCTGCACCCTGCTTTTACGAAGGCAGCTTTTTGTCTCTCCTTCAAATGCTTTGTTCCTGTTGGTGCTGCCAACTAAACTGGCCAGGTGCCCGCCTGCTGATGCACCGAGTGCAGCTATTTTCCGTTTGTTGATCTTGTATTTTCTTGCATTGCTGCGCATCCAGCGGACGGCATCTTTCAAGTCGTGTATAGCAGCCGGGTAAGGCGCCTCAGGCGAAAGCCGATACTCAACAGCTACAGCCACAAAACCATTGGCTGCCAACTGTTGGGCAAAAGGTATCCAATGATCTTTGTTGCCACTCTTCCAGCCGCCTCCAAATACCAGCAGCACAGCCGGGTATGAACGCTGATTACCTGAAGGCATATAAACATCCGCCAGCAGCTTCCTGTCACCAATAATTCTATAACCTACATCTTTCACTACCTGTACACCTTCCGGCACAGCATAAGAAGGGATTTCAATCTGTGGGAAACGCTTCTTCTCCTTTGTATAACTACTATACACCGTAAAAGAAGTATCCTTAACCACTGCTTGGCCTATTGCTGCATTACCTGCCATTAGCAGCAATAAAAGCCACTGCATACCTCTACACCACTTTACCTGCTTCATCCACTTCTTTATTCTGATCATTACCTGCTTGCTAGATAAACAAACATAATACTCACTTGTATTCTCTACCACCTAACAACTATCACCTAACAACTAGTCTAATCAACAACCGGCTCCACCCTGAACCAATCAAAATCTGCATAGCCGGAATCATTGGTAGTTGTAGTCCTTGTACAGAACAAACCCACTTTTGATCCTTTCCATCGTGCTACTTCCGCCTGGAAGACCTGCCCAACATTAGTGAATTTGTTACCATCCAGGCTATAGCTAAACTGGCACTTGGCACCGGCAGTTACCTTCACGCGCAGGTACACAGTATTTGATGCCATTTTCATTATTACATCTTCTTTTTCAGCCTTACCTTTTACAGCATCCTTTGCATGCGTATAAACAAGGTCCAGCCCGTCTTTCCGGCTGCGCAGGCCAATGTTTGCATAACTAAAGCCCATCACTACCAATCCTGCTTTTTCATTCTCCAGTTTTGGGTTATGGGTAAATGTCATTTTAGTTGTTACCATAAAAGAATCAGCAGGAAATTTTTGCAGCAGCACATTACCTGCAGTCCACAGGTTACTGGCACTGTCAAAAGCATTGTGCGCATACAGGCGCAACATGCCTTTGCTCACATTCATAAACGACCAGGTAGCCTGCGGGTTAGCCTGCCACTGCCATTGAAGACCAAGTTTATGATCATTGAATTCATCTGAATCTGGCGGCGTAACTATAGGATAAGTTTTATCAACATTTGGTTTCTTGTAAGTATACACAGGCTCACCTTTACCATCGCCATCTTTATCCACGCCTATTACTGGCCAATCGTTCACCCATTTCATCGGGTTTAAATGTACTACGCGGCCATACTGGTCCTTATCCTGGAAGTGCAGGAACCAATCTTCACCTGTTTGTGTTTGCACCCAGGCACCCTGGTGTGGTCCATTGATAGTGGTAGAGCCTTGCTCCATCACTACACGTCTCTCGTAGGGACCATAAGGGTTTTTAGAACGAAGCACTAACTGCCATCCTGTAGATACGCCGCCTGCTGGAGCAAATATGTAGTACCAGCCATTTCGCTTGTAAAACTTTGGCCCTTCTACGGTTGCATCTAATTCATGACCATCGTAAACAATACTACCTGCTTCTAATGTTTTGGTTCCCTCCTTGTTCATTTTCTTTACTACCAGTATGCTCTTTATACCTGCACGGCTGCCAGCATATGCATGTACCAGGTATACATTTCCATCCGTATCCCATAGCGGGCATGGATCAATCAATCCTTTGCCACCTTCTACCAGTATGGGTTCACTCCACGGACCTGCAGGATCTTTCGCTTTTATTACATAAATACCAAAATCCGGATCAGGATAATAGATGAGAAACTCACCATTGCGATAGCGAATAGCAGGCGCCCACACGCCTTCGCCATGGCGTGTTTTAGAGAAATGATCCACAGGCACCTGGCGTGGCAAAGCATGTCCTATCAGCCGCCAGTTTACCAGATCTTTCGAATGCAGTACAGGCAAGCCCGGCACGTCCTCAAAAGAGGAAGATGTCATGTAATAATCATCGCCTACACGTATGGCATCAGGGTCCGAATAATCTGCATTGAGCACAGGATTTTTATAGGTGCCATTGCCGTTGTCTGCTACCCACACTTTAGATACGAAATTCTTTGGCGCCACCTTAGTCTGCTGAGCACCGGCTGTTAATCCTACTATAAGTCCTGCTATTAAAAATGTTCTTCTCATCATCTCAAAGTTTGTGTTGGCACCCAACTACCGGATGCGCAAAAAATATTTTTGATTGTGTAACGCTTTGCCTGTTTACGAGTTAATTGGTTACTCCAGGGTACACGCAAGGTAGTATTGCCGCCTTCACCGGTGCTGTTATATTCTGCATAAAAAGCAGTCTTTTCATTTTCAGGATTACGCCAGTTGTCCCATCCCGCAGGAACGATGTGTTTACCCATTTCTGTATTTATAAAAACCGTACGGGCATTGGGCCTCCAGGGGCGACCAAGAAAAACTTTGGTAACGCCTGTATCAGCTACCAGTTTGCAGTCAATAAAAACAAAACCCATGTCGCCAGGTCGGGTAGAGGCCGCAGTAATATAAGAGTTACTCAAGCTCTTGATAGTACACCTTTCAAACAAGCAGGTGGCTTCGCCAAATATGAAATCGGTAGTGCCTTCTATGAAACAGTTGCTGTAATACTGGCGGCTAGTACTGGTGGCTGCATAAATAGTATCCTGGTTGCCGAGTAAACGGCAGTTAGTTATGGAAACCCTGTCACCCTCTACATGTAGTGCAACAGCTTGTCCTACTCTGCCTGCCGTGTTTTGAATGGTAAGGTTTGCGGCCGAAAAATCATTTCCCTGTACCAGCACAGTGTAAGAAGTAAACGTGCCGTGTTTGTCTTTGCCAAAAGCATCTACACCACCCGTGTAAGGTTTACCGGAGTGGTCGTTGTAGGTAATAATTGTTTCATCGGCACTTTCACCTACCAATGAAATATTTGTTTTCCATGTCGGCACTACCACCTTCTCTTTATAAGTACCGTTCTTAATGTAAATGGTAACCCGCTGCTGCGAGAGATCGCGCACTGCATTGATGGCCTCCTGTATGGTTTTAAAATTTCCTGAACCATCTTTTGCTACTGTAAAAGACGATGGATAGGTTACGGGCGCAGTGGTTGTCTGTGCATCTAACGGCAGCTTTGCAACAAGGATCACTGCCAGGAGCAGGAGAAGATGTTTCATAAATTTCAATTTGTTTATCGATAGGTAGAAGTGGCAGTATTACCCTCTCCTCCTTCTTTTCTTTGGCGAGTCGTCCGTCATCACCATAAAACTTACTTGCTGTATAGCCTGGTAAATCACCGGCTCTCCATTGATGGTAGCAGGCTCCCAATCAGGACCTTTTTGCAACACGCGCACTACCTCATCGCCGCATGCTAAACAATGCGATGAAACGGATAGCACCTTGATATCGCTGAGCTTTCCGGTTTTATTCACCCTGAACTGCACCCTCACCGGGTAGGTTCCATCGGGTGCACCTACATCAGCGGCAACATTTGCATTCAGATTTTTCTCCAGGAAAATTCTCCAGCCGGTCAAGCCTCCCGGGAACCTTGCTTCTTTTTCTATGACACATCCTTTGGTTTCATTCCCGGCTTCATCCCAGCAGGTGTTGCTGTAGCTGGTCCCTTCAAGCGCCATCATTGAGCGCCTTTTTCCATTAGCATAGAAGTAAACCTTCTGCAGCATCAGCGACGTATCGTTGTAGGTTTGCAGTGTCTTCAGCCATCCGTCTTCATGATAATTTTTGAACGTATCCACTGGCTTCTCACGCTTTTCATCGCGAAAATTACCTTCCGAAATAAGCCTGCCCGTCTTCATCGAGTATCTTTTGCTATACCAACCTTCATCATTTTTCCTGATGACGGCATAGCTGTTCGCGCTGTCCTTCGTAGTTTCAACATAGTCGGAGTAATAAATGATCGTGCTGTCGGTTTGCGCGTAGCTAAAAATAGATGTGCAGGCAAAGAATGCCAGCAGGCATAGGTGTTTCATGGTAAAAGTTGATGGCGTAAATATAACCGCATGATGCGAAACAGAAGCTGATGGGAATGCTGATGTATAGAATTATTCAGCCAATCTTTTATTTCAATACGCTCTATTTGATTAGAAAGGCATCCAATGCTTTTGTAGGTCTGCCATCATCACCCCAAGCACTTAAGTTATATCTACTCCAACTTCTTGCGCCTTGTGGTTCCCAATAAATCACTCCCAGACCCTTTCCGCCTGGAACGGCTTTTACTTTTTGGATGACAGCTACCAACATGTCGTAAGTGTTTTGCGGTTTCGTATCCTCTCCACCTACTTCTACCACCATCACTTCTTTAGCATATCGTGCTACCAGATCATTCATGTTTTTACCAAGATCATCAATGGAAAGTGTATAATCTGGCTTGCCGGGCAGCCAATATGGATAATAAGATAACCCTATGATATCGTACTTAGCTCCATGAGCTTTAGCATTATCGAACCAGGTTTTAAATAGTTCGCTGTCATTACCACGATCGAGATGAAGGATAAACTTAGAACGTGGGCTTACAGCTTTAATGGCGTCGTGACCTTGATTGATAAGCTGCGCCAACTGCGGCCAATTTTTAACGCTGCCTTCAGGGTAGATCATGCCACCGGGTATTTCATTTCCTACCTGTACCCATTCCGGTGTTACACCCGCGGTCTTCAAGTCGCTCATTACGTCATAGGTATAGTCGTAAACATCCTTTAGTAATTGCGGAAAATCATGTCCTTCCCAAGCAGCCGGCTTTTTCTGTTTCCCCGGGTCTGCCCAACTGTCGCTGTAATGAAAATTGATCATTACTCTCATTCCCCATTTCTGCGCTCTTACTGCCATTGCAACTGTCTCAGCTTTGCTGTTATGCCCACTCGCACGGTTATCTGACGGGTTCACCCATGTTCTTAAGCGGATAGTGTTAATGCCATGATCCTTTAAGATTTTGAAACAATCTTCTTCCTTACCATCATCATTATAAAACTTGTATCCGGTGGCTTCCATCTGCTGTAGCCAACCTATGTCTGCTCCTTTTACAAATGCTTTTTTCTTTGTACCTGGTTTTAGTACACTACATCCCGCTGAAAAGATCATCAGTAAAAACCAAAGGAAGATTAAAGCGTTTGTTCTAGGCATCTTGAGAATTTTAAATAGCCTAAGTTATGAGTAAGATGTAGATCAGCGGCCAAACAGCAGCAGATCAGGCAGAAACTGCAAGATAGAGGCGGAATACTAAACTTATTTTTGTGGGTTACAATCGAGCTTCCAAATTTGATATTATAATGTATATGTATAAGGTCCAACTTACTCTGTAGTGCTACCAGGAATTGGTAGCAAGTGATATTGAAAAGAAAGTGCAGGTAAACAAAAAGGAGTTACAAAATTGTAACTCCTTCATGCGTGTGTTCACAAAAACTCAACCTGGAACCATTCAGAAATAAAACACCTTATATGTTTTGAGGCATCAGCCTTTTCATTCTGCCAGCACTTCAAGTCTTTAAAAATTTAATGCTTCACCACTTTCTGCACCATTCTCTCTTCCCCATTTACCACCGCCTGTAGTATATATACACCTGCAGCCAGTTTGCTTGCATTCAGCAGGTTTATCTCATTCTGACCTTTTAGTAGAGTAGCTGCTTGCTTCAGGTGTAGTCTTCCTTCCATATCGTACAAAGCAAATTCTACATTACCTGGTTTGGTAGCTGTGATACTAACCGCAAGCTTTTCTTTAAAAGGATTTGGAGCTACTGCAGCAAGCACGTAACTGTTCGCCAGTCGCTTTATCAGTATCGTATTGCTGTACTTAAAGCTTCCATCTATATCCACCATCTTCAGCCGGTAGTAGTAGTTGTCGGCCTGCAGCAGCGGCTTATACACATGGTCATACTTCAGTTCGTTACTGCTGTTTCCTGCTGCTGGTTTGGTAGCTATTTTCTGGAAGTTGATAGCATCCGTTGAAGTCTCTATTTCAAATACACTTGTATTTATCTCACCGCCTGTTTTCCAGCTTAGGTGATGGTATTGGTCTGCATCAGCATAGCCAGAGAAACTTAGCAGCGACAATGGCAATGGCGCACCAACCCTGAAATACTGGGTAAAGCCACAACCAAAATCCTGCGAATAGTTAGGAATAGATATCTGTGAACCATTGTAAAATGGTGTAGGTAAACCGTTGGTGAATGGAATTAACGTGCCTAGGTCTTGTGTGCGAACAAAGAAAGCACCTAAACCTGTGCTGCTGGCATTGGCCCACCAGTACAAGCCATCGCACTGCGTATCTTCTACTGTAAGCTTGTAGCACCCATTCGCAAGTGTACCAATTGGATCATTATAAAACGTAAGCGCTGCTGTTGGTGTGCGCTGCGCAATGATGTTTCCGCTCATGTCCTGCAGCTTCCAACTTGTTTGCGTATAGTTGTTATTGGAGCGCAACGATACCACAAACGATGATGGCCATGTAGGCGCTGTTACAAAAGTGGTGGTAAGACTGTTGTTATTCGCATAGCCATCAGCCACACCATTTACTTGAGTAATATTAGCTTGGAACTGCGCGGCACTGTTAGTAGGCATGTCAGCCATTGCGGTCATGGTCGCAAGGGTGATATCCTGTTCAAACCCCGGCGCTATAGATAAGCCGGTTGCAGTGAAAGTTTGCAAGGGGTAGCCACTGATGCTATAGGTAATAGTGAGTGACTGAATAGTAGTTGCACCTGTGTTCTTCACCTTTATCACAGGGTTGTCGCAGGTTGGATTGCTCCTGAAGTCACCTTCAAAATTGGAAGGAGAGATAATACGTTCCAGCGAAGCATCATGCGTGAAGTTATACCCGCCATAGAAGAACATAGCAGATGCTACAGTATAAGAAGCACTGCCATTACCACTATGCGCCTGGAAGTTGACATCCGGGTTCAGCACAGTGCCTGCAGTCACGTTTCCAAAACGATGCACATTAGGCTCTACCAGGTTGCCCGGGCACCAATTGGCCCTGTTGTATATCCACGTGCCCGATTGCGGGTAGATGTTATTCTTACCGCAGTCATCGCGCCAGATCTGCTTTTGCTCCAGCATATTAATACCATTGTACACCTGGTAGTACCTGCTGCAGAATTCAGCGCAGTTGCTGGCGTCGCTGCCATGCCCGGTAATGGTGAACTTCATTGCGGCAGCCTGTGTACCTGCCGGCGCCGTTACGGGTGTTGCCGGAAAATTTGTTTCTATAGAATTTGATGCACTTCCATACGTAAAGCTGCCATTCCACAGCTTCTGGATGCCTGTAACATTACGAGCAGGAGTTCCCTCTATAAATGCAAACTTGATGTCGGCAGTAAAACCTCCGGAATATCCCTGGTAGTTCAGGCGAACATTGGCGTTATCCTTCAGCAGCGGATAATAATCCGTTACATCAAAATAGTAGCGCTCTTTCCAGTTCATAGGTGTACGCGGCGCACCAGCATTGGCGTACGGCGTAATCAGCCTGCCCACCTCAAAAGTATCCGTCGGCGTCATTACAAAATTCTGGATGGTATAGTCCCAGTCGCCACAATATTGTGTGCCTGCAGGACAAGGATATTTTCCAAGAGTAAACACCATCAGTATCTTCCTGTAGCTGGTGTTCCCAGCAGGAAATAGTACCGGCGCATCAAAGTTGTTGTAGTTATCCAGTTGCACGCCTGCGTGCGCCTGCACCCATGTTGTATCACCGCTTACTGTGTTCGGTGGCAGCTGCTGTGTAGTGGCACTTGCTTGCAGAGGAGCTGTGGTATTATAAGCTGCATCAAAACAAGAAACATCGTTGTAACCATACACCGTGTACTTATAAGTGGCAGCAGGTGTTAGGCCGGCATCAGTGAAAGAGGTTGCTGGGCCGGCACTCACCACCCGTGCATTACCCAAAGTAGTACCCGGCGTATAAGTAGTGCCATTTACCGGTAAGGCCGAGGGATTGCTGCTGCCGGTAGTGCGAAGCACAAGGTATTTGTTAGCGGCCGGCACAGAGGCTGTAAAACTGCCGGTAGCGGTGGTGGTAGTGGTGGTAAAAGTAAGTGCGGTGGGTTGCGCTGCAGGCGCTACACATGCCGAAGGAATATTTGTGTCAACTGTTACAGCCAGCACCGCAGCTGTGGCACCCGTAGCATCCGTTTTTGTAACAGTTATACTTGCAATCTGCCTGGTATAATTGCCAGCTGCAAGCGTTAGCGGTATATGGTAAAAATGAGGATTGGTCGCACTGCCTTCTACAGCATTGTTGGTAAGATTCACTCTTCCTACACCCGCGGTAGCCAAGTTAATGGTAGACCCATCGTACCAGTCCCTGATGCTGATGCCAGTGAACGTTTGTGAAGTAGCATCTGTAAAATTCACCGTTATAGTTACCGTTGCACTACCATCGCCCGATGTAGCCAACACGAACAATTTAGAACCTGCAACGGGTGTAGCAAAAGACAAACTGCCTGTCGGCTCCTGGTTATTGATGCGCAGCGTATTTAAACCTGCATATGGTGCGAGATGGAAACTTAACCCTGTTTCGGTGGTACTATTCACTAGGCCTGTTGCTGGCAGTGCATAAGTTGGCGCTACACTACCCGAAGTAGCACGAAAATCTTCCGCTATAAAAGCATAGCTGCCTAGACCACCTGTGGTCGAGGCAGAAGCTGAGCCAACGCCATTAGCTATCATATCAACATTGTAGCCACTTAGGCTCACGCGGGTATAGCTCTGCCCGTCAGCCTGCGTGCTGACCAGTGCCGCAGTTATGGCCATTGCGGATAAAAAGATGTTACGTAGTGATTGAAGAGCAGTTCTCATCTTATGCATTAGTTATCGGTTTTAAAAGGTACGAGGTGAAGATTTTTGACGTCTCCTAATGGTGCCATGCAAAAGGAGCCTTCACCTTCTCCAATGGTAGCTTTTTTTGACTTTGTCCCATGCTTTTGCGGGTGGGACAATAGCTGGACATTCTTCTTTGAAACCTTTTTTATTATCTAAATGTCCGATAGTACAGGACGGAACTTTTTGGGAAAGCGGGCTGCTACACTTATATTTGAGAATACATAATCAGTGAGAGAGGGCGGTGGACGAGGTTTGAAATGTTACCTGATGATCGTTTGCCAAAGCGGAAATAAACTGCTCCCCCCATGAGAATTATCACAACTCTTACCCTGCTTCTGCTTAATGTCCAGCTGCTGTACGCCGGTTTTTTTGACGAAGTAGCAAAATCCAATAGCAAGACTGAACGCCACATGCTGGCCCGACAGGTTATCTTCAGGGCACAGGAATCGATCAACGGCAGCAATATCAACGCATTTACTTCTGAACTACATGAACTGGCAGAACGCCATTCTGATCCTATTTTAGCTGGCCTTGAAAAAATTGCACAGGTAGAGGTCATGCTCCGCCAAACACCCAGGCCCGACACATTGATTCAGCAAAGCCTGAAGCAGGTGCTGGACATTGCTGTAAAACACGAAGATGACATGCTGCTGGCTGACTATTACCACTACACCGGTCTTCAATATAACAGGTTAGAGAAAAAGCGGGAAGGATTGGAATTTCTTCTAAAAGCGAATAGCATTATTCAGCGCAATGGCACCTGCTCATCGCCCAGCGCAGGACCATATATATATGAAGTAGGTGTTGGCTACCTGCAGTACCAGGACTACCACAATGCTAAAAAGCTGATCACCCAGGCGCTCACCTGCGAAATGTACCTGATGAAGAACTACATGAGAGCTCACAATACCCTCGGAGTCATCAACCGGAAACTGATGCTGCTGGAAGAGGCAAATAAAGAATTTGCACTGGCTCGTTCTATTGCAGAACAGGTTCAGGATTCTACCTGGTATGGCATTATCTCCGGCAACTTAGGCTACAACTATTATTTACAATCGAAGTTTGAAGAATCCATACCGTTACTTGAAACAGATTTTCGTCTTTGCCTGAAAAGCAAGGAGTGGGCAAGCGCCACCCACGCCGGCAGCACCCTTGCCGAAGTTTACCTGAAGTACAACAAGATTGACAAGGCACACCAGCTGTTCTTCTCGCTAGATACCATCTGGAGCAAGTTCGGCTACCCGCACATTAAAAGCAGTTACTATAGTGCTAAAGCAAAATTATTCAAAGCTAAAGGCGACTATAAGAACGCCCTTCTGTTTTCAGATAGCGCGCAACATTATTATAATGCAGATGTGGAAGCCAAGAATGCGCTGGTAGCTAAGCAAGCAGAAGAAAAGGTGAAAGCAGAAGAATATGACGCTAACCTGCAACTGCTGGAAAGCGAGAAAAAGAGCCAGATCTTGCTGCGCAATGCCATCATCATCTGCACCATCCTTAGCCTTATAATTGCCGTGCAGCTAATAGTTCGGCAGCGGCAGCGACACAAGCAGAACCAGCAAAACCTGCAAGCGTCAAAAGAACAGCTGCAACAGTATGTGGACAGCCTGCGCGAAAAGAATATGCTGATCGAATCATTCAAGCAGCAAATAGAATCACTGGTAGAAGCGTCGCAGGCCGATAAAGAAGAGATACTGGCGCGGCTGCAGAATTTCACTATCCTCACCGATGACCATTGGAATGAATTCAGGCAGCTGTTCGAAAAAGTGCACAAAGACTTCTTCCAAAATTTAAAGAAACGCTTCCCGCACCTGACGCAGGCAGAGATACGACTGATAGCACTGAGCAAACTCAACCTATCTAAAAAGGAAATGGCTGAGATGTCGGTGGTTTCGGTAGATGCTATCAGGAAGACCAGCCAGCGCATCCGCACCAAGCTAGAACTCGAAAGCGAAAAAGAGCTTGAAAGCCTCATTGCTTCCATCTGATCCAGTACACAAAACGATTGCTGCCGTCGCCGAATTCCAAATGCGGCAGTTTGCCAGCAGAAAGTATGTCCAGTTTCTGTCCAACCCGCCATTTATGGAAGAAACAACTGCAGCCACTATACAGCACAATAACAAATGGCCTGCTTTTTCATCTTTAACTGTAGCATTATCAGCAGGTTACGATTTGTCCGCATTTTGTCCGTACGTAAATACAATCTGCCGCTTAGGTTAAAACTACTTTCATACCGATAGCATTTTACTGCTAGTTCACCGCCTTTCTTTTGGTCGCTTGCCAGCTTCCTTACCACCAAACCTAACGCACATGCAGAGATCTACTCCTCTATTTTACTTCCTTCTCTTTACCTTGGTAGCAACTCTTTTTGTGGGTGTGCAGCCAGTAAGATCGCAGGTTGACCCACACTTTTCGCAGTACTACGTCTACCCCATGGCACTCAACCCGGCCCTTACCGGCGCCATTGATGGCGACTACCGCGTGACCGCCATTTACCGCAACCAGTGGTCCGGCATCAGCAGCGCCTTTGCCACACCTGGCCTTTCAGCCGACTTCACCACCGGCAAAAACCTGAACATTGGCATGAACGTGATGAACCAATCGGCTGCACGAGGTGCTTATAACTACCTGAATGGCTACGTATCGCTGGCTTACACAGGACTGAGGTTTGGCACAAACGGCAACCACCAGGTGGCGCTGGCCTTGTCCGGTGGCATTATCAACCGCAGGTTCAACCCTTCCAAATTTGAGTATGGCGAACAGTGGAATGCCTCAACAGGTTACAATCCTGCTGCTCCATCCAACGACATCCTGAACGCCAGCTCAGCCAGCACCTTCGATGCAGGCGCAGGCATCGCATATTTTGACGGTACGCCTGGAAAAAAAGCCAACGTTTTTGCCGGCGTTTCTGCGTTTCACCTAACCACTCCTACGGACCCATTCAGCGCATCGGGATATGATGAAAAACTGCCGGTTCGCTATGCTGCCCATGGCGGCGTAAAACTGGCAGTAGCAGACAAGTTCAGCCTGATACCAAACGTAATCTACATGCGCCAGGGCACTGCACAGGAAGTGATGGCAGGAGCTTATGCACAACTTTCCGCCAACGAAAAGACAGACCTGCTGCTGGGCGCCAACTACCGCTTAGGTGATGCAGTATCACCATTTGTAGGGCTGTACTACCAGAACATGCTGCTGGGACTTAGCTACGATGTCAATACATCGAACCTGGGCAAGATGGCGGGCAACGCCAGCAGCTTCGAGATATCGCTGTCACTGTTTGGCAAAAAGAAGTTCACGCCGGAGCGGCACCACTTCATCTGCCCACGACTGTAATTGCGCCGCACCTAACCACTTACCAAAACTGAACTAGCTACATGAGATACCTGCTTATTGCGTTGCTGTTGCTGCAGCTACTACCAGCAGCGGCACAAACCCGCACCGACTTTTTAAAAGCTGCTGATAAATATTTTGAACAGGGAGATTTCTTCTCCGCTGCCAGCTATTACGAGAAATACCTTGATGAGAACGCGCCGGTAAAACCGGCTGTGAATAATCCTTTTGCAGTTACACGACAGCAGGCCGTGCAGGCACAATTGCCGGCATCAGCGAAGCGCAAGGCTGTTTACCAACTGGCTGAAAGTTATCGCAAGCTTAACCATTTTGTCAAAGCAGCGCCACACTATGCCTCGCTTGCACAAGGCGATCAGCAGGCTAATCCTGACCTGCTGTACTGGTATGCCACCTGCCTTGCCGCCACCAACAGAACAGCTGAAGCAAACGATGTAATGCAGCGCTATGTTGCCGCCAACGCAGGCGATAAAGAGTTGCTAGTACAGGCGAAGCAGCAGGTAAAAAATTATGCTTTTGCAAGCCAGCAGATGCAGCGTGCAGATACGGCTCTATATAAGGTAAGCAAGGCGGCCATCAACAGCACCGGAGCCACCTATGCGCCTGTTATCAGCAAGGGAGATATCTACTTCACTTCTACCAGGAACGATAGCACAACAACGGGTCCGTACACCAATCATATTTACAGCGCCAGCTACAGCCAAAACAGCTTCGGCATGCCTACTAGGCTAGCGGTACCGGGCGGCATACAGGAGCAAGGCGCTGCAGCCTTTGCACCATCTGGTAAAATGTATTTCACGCGCTGGCAATCTACAGGCGCCAAGGGTGCAGCTATTTATACAAGTGAACCTGCTGCCGGCGGTTGGAGCGAGCCGGTGAAACTGCCCTTAGTAAATACAGACGGCTACAATGCGCAGCACCCGTTCGTAACAAACGATTGCAAATTCCTGCTGTTTGCTTCTGACATGCCGGGCACTATGGGTAAGCTTGACCTATGGGTGGCACCTCTTGATGCCGATGGCAATGTGGCTGCGGCACCAAAGAACCTGGGCAGCACCATTAATACTGCAGGCGATGATGTTTCACCATTTTACCATGCAGCTAGCAACACGCTGGTTTTTGCTTCTAACGGCCGCGTAGGGCTTGGCGGCTTCGATCTCTTCACTTCTGCAGGAGATTTTAATATATGGGCGCAGCCGGTAAATGCCGGTTACCCGGTTAACTCAGTAAAAGATGACCTGCACTTTTTTACCAACAGCAATGAAAGGTTGTTTACCAGCGCCTTCATCAGTTCCGACAGGTACTCTGCCTGCTGCCTGGAACTGCTTACGCTTGACCGCGAATACAAACGATATATGACCGGGCTGGTAGTGGATTGCAAAACACAGCAACCACTTGCCGGCACTCAGCTTACCATAGAAGATGGCAGCGGCCGCAACATCCGCATTACCACCAGTGCCGATGGCCGCTACCTGCACGAACTACCTGCACAGTACGCTGCCGGTAAAGTAACAGGCGAAAAGGACAACTATCATACTGCAACCATAACTACTGCGGGTGGCGTTTTCGATACAATGCAAAGCCCGCTGCTATGCCTGCAGCCGATCGACAAACCACAGCCACCTTCCAAACTGATGTTCGTCTACTTCGACTTTGATGTAGCTACACTTCGCGATGAAGCAAAGTCAACACTCGACTCTCTTGCCGCTGCTATGACCAAAGTACCCGGCATGAAGATCGAGATCGGCGGCTACACCGATGGCAAAGGCAACGAGACCTATAACATGCGCCTTTCTGAGAACAGGGCGAAGGCATGTATGAAATATTTAGTCGAAACAAAGATGATTGATGCGAGCCGCATCGTGATCATGCCATATGGCGAATGCTGCCATGTGGGCAACGAAACGACGAGCGATGGCAAAGACAATCCTGAAGGTCGCCAGCTAAACAGGCGTGCCGAATTCAAGATCATCGGCTTTTAGCGCAACAACAAAAGATTACTAAGCGAATAAACTTACAAGTGTATGCTAAGGAAATTAATGGCAATAATGTTAATGGTAGTGCTGGTACAGGTGACACATGCACAAACTTTTACGCCTGTAACGGTTACCGGGTATAATGAAGATGTGGTTGCGGATGGCACCGGCAACAGCAGCCTTGCCACCACCACCCGCGAAATGGATGCCTTCACACCGTCCAATTTTGTTATCTGCACACAGCAGTTTGCTACCGCCAATGCCATCACCGGTGGTTATGGTATACCTGATAATGGCACCATCACATCAGGCACGCGGCAGTACCAGCTGGCCCCTTTGGGTAATGGCACAGCACCAGTAAACAGCGTGCTATACCTGATGAAGAACGAGACCGGGACATTAACACTGACCACACCTGCAGCTTTCTCTCAACTAAGTTTCCTTGGCCTGGCTACTGAAGGCGCAGCATCGGTAAGTGCTATTGTTACCTATACCGATGGCACCATCCAGAGCTTTCCCGGCCTGAACATCCAGGATTGGGTAGGCGGCGCCAACCCGATCTTACAGGGCTTTGGAAGGATCAAACGCCAGAACGGCCCCTTTGCTGCAGGCTCCTACGAGCAGGCTCCTACCAATCCACGTATGTATGCTACTGATATAGCGGTGCAGTGCAATAAAATGGTGGCCTCCATCAGTTTCACCAATATGAGCACCGGCACCAATACCCAATCAAACAGGGCATTCATATTTGCCGTTTCGGGTGTACAGGTGATAGTAGCGCAGCAGCCTGCAATAGCACCGGCAACTATCTGCCCCGGAACATCGGCTAGCCTTAGCGTACAATCACCGGTAGCAGGCCTGAATTACACATGGTACGCTACGCCATCGGGAGGAGCCGCCGTAGGCACAGGAACGACTTTCAACAGCCCCAATCTTTCCGCTACCACTGCCTACTATGTGCAGTCATCAAACAATGCCGGTTGTAACAGCCCACGCACTACGGTGGTAGTTACCGTACTTGCGCCAGTTGCTGCACCAGCGGCTACGGCACCCGCTATCTGCAGCGGCAGTACTGCTACTATATCTGTCACCAACCCGGATGCAGGCAGCACCTATGACTGGTTTACTGCTGCTACGGGCGGAACAGCTATTCATACCGGCACATCATTTACTACACCTGCGCTAATGGCCAATACAACCTACTATGTACAGGCTACAGGAGCTAACGGCTGTACCAGTACAAGGCAGGCCGTAACAGTAACAGTCAACCCTGCACCTGCAGCACCACAGGTAACTGCTGCCACTATCTGTAACAACGCAACCGCTACACTAACCATATCTAACGCTGTAACCGGTACTACCTACAACTGGTATAGTGCTGCTACCGGCGGTACGGCCTTGGCCACCGGCACTTCATTTACTACACCAGCACTTACTGCCTCTACCACTTATTATGTAGCTGCCACCAACAATAGCAGCTGTACCAGCAGCAGGACTGATGTTACAGTAACGGTGCTACCAACTGTTGCGGCACCTACCGTTGCGGCGGCACAGGTATGTAGTGGCAGCACTGCTACGCTCACCGTTTCGGGTGCACAGGCTGGCACCACCTATAGCTGGTTTACCACTGCTACAGGCGGAACGGCAATAGCTTCCGGTACATCATTCACTACACCTGCCTTAAGCAGTAACACAACTTATTACGTGCAGGCAACTACCATCGCTGGCTGCACCAGCGACAGAACATTTGTTGCCGTTACTATACTTGCTCCACTGGCAGTACCTGCTGCAGATGCTGTAACCATTTGTAGTGGTGCTACTGCTACACTTGCTGTAGCCAACCCGCAGGCCGGTACTACCTATAGCTGGTTTGCTGCAGCTACCGGCGGCACCGCCTTACATACCGGGAACAGCTATACAACTCCAGCTCTTACCGCCGCTACCACTTATTACATCCAGGCGCAGAATACAGGAGGATGTGTGAGCGCATCACGTGGTGCAGTGATGGTTTCTATGGCTACCGTACTTGCCACGCCTACTGTAACAGCTAGTGATATTTCCGCCAGCAGCGTCACATTTACCTGGGCACCTGTAACCGGCGCTACAGGCTACGAAGTGGCTGTAAATGGCGGAAGCTATGGTGCACCGTCGTCAGGACCTACGGGTACACAACACCAGGTTTCAGGACTAGCCCCGGGCACTGTTGTCACCATTGCTGTTCGTGCACTGGGTGCACAAGCTTGCCAGGCAAGCAGTGCAGGCACAGCCAACCCTACCACACTTAGCAACAATATTTTCATCCCTAACGTGTTCACGCCAAACGGCGATGGCCGCAACGATATTTTCCGCGTGTATGGCAACGACCTGGCGGCAGTCGACCTGCGCATTTTCAATCAATGGGGTGAAATGATCTATGAAACGCGTGACATGCAGAGAGGATGGGATGGCAGCTACAAAGGCAGGCAGCAACCTGTGGGCGTGTATGTATATGCTGCCTCTATCACCTTGCGCGATGGAAGCAACATTGTGAAAAAAGGTTCGTTTAGCCTCGTTCGATAAACAGGGCTACAACTTCATTAGCGATACATGAGAAGAACATAAAATTTAGAAGCTGCAGCCTTACACCCAAGGCTGCAGCCTCACAACCTGGTACACATGATGCGAAGAATAATTGCAGTACTACTGACATTAGCTCCACTGGCACTCGCTGCCCAGTATAATCCCATAGCAGTTACAGGTTTCAACCACGATGTGGTAGCTGAAGGAACAGGTACCAGTAGCCTCGCCACTACTACAAGGGAGATGGATGCCATCACGCCTTCCAACTTTGTTATGTGTACGCAACAATTTGCTGCAGCCAATAATATTCCTGCGGGTTACGGTTTGCCAAACAACGGAACGGTGGTATCTGGTAATCGCTTGTACCAGATGGTTTCCTTTGGCACCGGCAGTGGCACCAGCAATAATGCGCTTTATCTTTTGCAAAATGAAAATGGTGTACTGACACTTACTACGCCAGGCGTTTTCTCCAATATCAGTTTACTCGGTACTGCTACCGAAGGCAATGCATTTGTCACTGCTGTATTACGGTACACTGATGGCACCTTTCAAACGGTTGCCAACCGGGTATTGCCTGATTGGATAGGAGGAGCAAATCCCATGCTTCAAGGCTTTGGCCGTATCAAACGTATCAACGGACCGTTTGGTGCCGGTACCTACGAGCAGGCGCCGAACAATCCGCGCCTGTATGCAATTGACATCACAGTAAACTGCACCAAAACATTAGCCTCTATCAGTATTACCAACACCAGCTCCTCGTCTAGCCGTGCATTCATTTTTGCGGTATCGGGTATGGGTTATACACCACCTGTTGTTGCGCCTGTTATCACGCCTGCATCGTGTGGACAGAGCAACGGCAGCATCGCGTTGGGCATTACTGGAAGCTATACATACAGCTGGAATACTACACCTGTGCAAAACGGAGTAACCGCCCTGAACCTACCGGGAGGAAGCTATACTGCTACCATCACCAACAGTGCTGGCTGCGTTTCTACCTATACAGCTACAGTACCATCTACACCTGCTTTCACTTTGGCGGCCAGTGCACAGCCTGCAGCTATCTGTGCAGGTGGCTCAAGTACATTGACTGCTGTAGCTACAGGCGGAACGATCTCTACTTACCAGTGGGAGCCGGGCAATATCAACAGCAGCCAGGCTACGGTATCGCCTGCCGCTACTACCAATTATATGGTGTGGGCGCAAGACATCAACGGTTGTCGTGATACCGCCTACGCTGCAGTAACGGTTAATCAACCACCTACCTCTTCTTTTACGGCAGTGCCCGCTACTGTTTGTTCTGCACGCGATACGGTGGTGGTGACATATACCGGCAATGCAGGCGCGGCCGCTACCTACAACTGGAACTTTGGTGGAGCAACTGTATTGTCAGGTTCTGGAAGCGGACCTTATACACTCATCTATAACACAGCAGGTAATACTGCTATTTCGCTAACAGTAGATAATGGATGTATCTCGCAGCCCACGCAGCAGCCTATACAGGTAAATGCCTCGCCTGCTGCCAGCCTATCGTTGAACAATAACAGCATCTGTGCAGGTTTATCTGTCACTGTTAGTTTTACCGGAAGTGCGCCAGTAGGTAGCACCTTCACATGGAACTTTGGTGGTGGCAATGTACAGCAGGGCACTGCTGCCGGACCGTATACAGTGGTTTATAACAACACATCAGCCACCACTGTTTCCGTGCTTGTAAATAATAGTGGCTGCACCGATACAGCCTCACTTCCGATGGTGGTACATCCTATTCCTTCGGCTGCCTTTTCGGTAGCACCAGCAGCTATATGCGCTGGCGAAACCGTGGTAACAACCTATACGGGTGGTGCTTCTGCTACTGCTACTTATAACTGGAACCTGAACGGCGGCACAGCCACTCCCGGCCCCGGTGCTGGAGAACAAACCATTGCCTTTGCAGATGCGGGTACTAAAACGATAACGCTACAGGTAACAGAGAATGGATGCACATCTACTGTGGCGCAGCAAACTGTACGGGTAGATGCGCCGGTTGTTGCTTCCTTCAGTGTATCGGCTGATACCATCTGCGCAGGATCAAATGTGACGGTGACATTTACCGGAACAGCACCTGCCACTGCTTCCTATAACTGGAACTTTGGTTCGAGAAATGTAGTGCAGGGTTCAGGAGCAGGTCCATACAATGTGCGCTTCAGCACCAGTGGCAGCCAGGTCATCAGCCTGTCGCTTTCCAATCTAACCTGCACATCACCTGTTGTAAGCCAACCGGTTTATGTTCAGCCTATGCCTGTACCTGCCTTCACTGCTACGCCTGTTAGTGGTTGTGCACCGCTGCAGGTACAGTTCAATAATACATCAACCCAAGCTACCAGTTTTACCTGGAGAATAAGCGATGGCACCAGCTATATTGATGCGGCGCCATCCCATCTATTTAACCGCGGAACCTATAGCGTTACCCTGGTAGCTGCGGCAGGCAATTGCATCGACTCCGCCGTAAGAACGAATTACATTAATGTAGCAGCACCACCAGTAGCACGTTTTACTGCATCGCCGGGTACAGCAGTGGCTATTCCGCTAAGCCTTGCCGGCGTAAGCTTTACCAATCAGTCGCAGCACGCCACCCAATACCGCTGGAACTTTGGCGATGGTACTACTTCACAACTTGCCAATCCATTCCACCAGTACAGCGCTATCGGTAGCTATACTGTTACATTGATTGCAAGCAACGGCCTGGGTTGTACCGACAGTTTTTCAATGCAATATTTCCGGATAATACCAGATACGGCTATTCACATTCCTAATTCTTTTTCGCCCAACCGCGACGGTATCAATGATACATGGGTGATACCGGGACTGGCTGGCTACCCGCAGGCGAAGGTGTTTGTGTACGACAGGTATGGACAGGTAGTGGCAAAATGGGAGCATTCGTACAGGCCGTGGGATGGCAGGTTTAACGGGAAGGATTTACCGTTGGCTACCTACTACTACATAGTACAGCTACGGCGCGAAGAAAAACCAATAGCAGGTTGGCTGCTATTGATACGATGATTGATCAACATAATTTCTCACTAATAAAATCAGACATGATGGTTAAGCTTTACACGTTGTTCCGCTCCTGGTGGAATACGAGCATGAGAGGGCAAATGGCACCCCCACCCTACTCACCTTTAATTTGCCAGCGTTCCGGCCAGCGCGCCAGGCGATGGATGCCGATTGTATTGACAGCCGTAGGATTGGTAAGCAGTGCAGCCGTACAGGCAGGCTACGAGCCAGTAGTTGTATCAGGTTATAATGCCGATGTAGTGGCTAACGGTGTGGGAGCGGCTACCTCATCTGTTACAGCCAATGCCGATGGTGGTTCGCCCGGCTATGCACTAGTAGCTGCTGATTTCCAAGCTACTTCCAGCAGCGCATTACCTACTTATTTCCTGCCCGCAAACCGCACCATCAATAGTGCCGCCACAAGTGGCGTTGTCTTTCAATTGGAAGATTACTCAGTACCAAATGCATTGCGCTTGACTGGCACAAATGCAGGGCTACTAAGTTTTGCCACACCTAAGTATGCCAGTGAAGTATACGTACTCGCCTTGTCAGGCACGGGTGCTTCTACAGCAACTTTTACATTAAATTTTGCTGATGGTTCAACGCAAACTTTTACTAACGTTTCCATTGCCGATTGGTATAATGGAACACCTATAGCACGCCAGGGTATAGGTCGTGTAGCATTGTCAGACAATGGGCAGGATGGCAGCGCCACCAACCCGCGGCTATACGAGATAAAGCTCACGCTTAATGCTGCTAATTATTCTAAGCAGATCACCAGTGTGAACGTGGCCAAAACAAATACAACGCTTGGTGTTACCGTAGTAGTGATGGGTATTAGTGTAAATGAATTACCTGCCTGTGTTGCGCCTGTAGCACAAGCTTCTGCGCTGTCGCTAACTCCCACACTATACAACATAACTGGTAGCTTCAGTGCTGCTGCACCTACAGCAGATAAGTACCTGGTGCTTCGCACAAACGGAACTGCCGCACCAACTGTACTACCTGCCAATGGTACAACATACACTGTAGGATCTATGCTCGGCAATGCTACTGTGATAAGTGCAGGTGCAGCCACTACTTTCGATGATGTCACCGTTTCAGGAAACACCACTTACACGTATACAGTATACGCTTACAATGATGTATCATGTTACAACGTGGCTTACAATACAGCTTCACCAATAAGTGAATCTGCCAGTACACCTGCATGTGCACCAATAGCTGGCGGTACATATAGTGTAGGTCCAAGTGGCAACTACACCAGCATTACTTCAGCTTTGCAAGCCATTTACCTTGCAGGTGGCGCCACAGGAAATGTGACGCTTGAATTGCAGCCAACCTACTCGAGCAGCGGCGAAACCTTCCCTATCACTATACCTAATCTTTCTACCGGGCCATGTGCCACAGGAGCACCAGTGATCAAGTTGGTTCCTGCAGCAGGAGCATTTGGCTTGGTGATTTCCAGCAACGCCACACCTGCTACCATCGACTTCAACGGCTCAAGGAACTTTGTGCTGGATGGACGTCCTGGAGGTGTGGGTAATGCACCCGGTTTACGTATAGAAAATACAGCTGCTGCCGGTGTAGCAGTCAGGTTTGTGAACGAAGCGTCTTACAATACACTTACCTACTGCGATATCGCAGGTCAAAATACATCTACTACGTCGACCTCGCCTACTGGCGTTGTGTACCTAGGAGGAACTACAGGAGCCAACGGCAACGATCATAACCACATTAGCTACAATCATATCCATGCTACAGCAGGGGGCTTTCCTGCGATGGGCATTTCAGCGTATGGCAACACCAGCAACATTGTGGCTAATAACGACAGCAATATGATAGTTGGCAATGACGTGTATGATTTCTTCCACGCATCAGCCTCTTCTACCGGTATAAAAGTAGACCAGGGAAATACTGCATGGACAATAAATGGCAACCATCTTTACCAAACTGCAAATAGAACCTATACTACTGGTGCCACACATCGTGGTTTGTGGATAACACCAAACGTTGGGTCTCTTGCTACTTCAGCTAACAACTTCAATATCGCCAACAACTTTATCGGTGGTACAGAACCTAATGCCGGCGGTACTCCTTATACTATGACAGCATCTAACGCTACCCTTTTCTGGGGTATGGATCTTTCATTGGGTGCAGGAACGGCTTCTTCTGTTGCTGGCAACGTAATCCGCAATATCACCCTTACCAGTACCAGCACCAGCACCAGCGGCGTGTTTATAGGTATCAACACAGCTAACGGAATCATTGACATAGGAAGTGCAAAAGGCAATACGATAGGCGCAAGTACAGGCACAGGATCTATAACAGTTACCAACGGAAGTGGTGGTACTTCATTCGGTATAAGAGTAGGTGGAGGCAACAACATCACGGTAGCAAAAGACACCGTTGGAGCCATTACAATCAACGGTTCTAGTGCAACAGTAGCTACCAATTTTATTGGTATCGGATCAGGTATTACAAATGGTGGAGCTAACCTTGTTACCATAACAGGCAACGTCGTTGGTAGCCTTACCACGCCTAACAGCATCCAGATGGCTTCTGGCTACACCGGCACCTTGAGCAATTCATTTACTGGTATCAATATAACCAGTGGCGTTACTACCAGCAGCATCAGCAACAACATTGTTTCAAACATTCATAATACTCATACCGGTGGTGGTACTTCTTCCTTTACAAGGGGTATCGCAGTTACTACTTCAGCATCTTCTATCACAGGTAATACTGTGCGCAATCTTTCTACCAATTCACTTGCTACCGGCGGTGGACTAAGCAGTGCGGTATCTGGTATCATTATGTCGAACAGCAATGCAGCAGGCTGTACTGTAAGTGGAAATACCATTCACTCACTTAGCCTATCCAATGCTACTTCTACAGCGGCCAGCAATATGACGGGTATTTTCTACAGCGGCACATCGTCGGTGGTGAACGACATCAGCCGCAACTACGTGCACAGCTTTGATTTAGTATCTGCTAACACCAACGTTGTGATGACAGCACTGGATCATGCTGTTTCTACTTCTAACATCGTGAACAATATCTTCAGGCTAGGTATTAAGCCGGATGGTACACCACTATCAAACGCCGTGGTTGTTCGTGGTATCTCCAGCAACTCTTCTTCATCAACAAACAATATCTGGTTCAACACGATTTACATCGGTGGAACAGGTGTTGGCCCAACTGTTAAGAGCAGTTTTGCGTTTACCCGCACATCTACGTCGGGCACCTACGACATACGCAACAATATTTTTGCAAATGTTCGCTCCAATGCTGGTAGCGGTGGTAAGCACTATGGCCTGCACTTTACAACGAGTGCTGCCGGTGCATCTATCAACTACAACCTTTACCAGGCAGGTGGTACTGATGGTTTCATCGGTTACACCGGCACTGCTGATGTAGCCAGCTATACAGCAGGATGGATAGCAGGCGACGACAATAGCCTAACAGGTGATCCTAAATTCATCAATGCTACAGGCTCCGCTGATATGGCAAACCTGCACATCCAGAGCGGTGTTTCTTCACCGGTAGAAGGAGCGGGTGTGGCTATACCATCTGTTACCATTGATTTTGATGGCGAAGACAGGACGCAGCTTACGCCTACAGATATAGGTGCTGATGCCGGTGATTTCGGAAATACACTGCCGGTAGTGCTGCTACACTTCAAAGGTGAACGTACAGTACAGGGTAACAAGCTATCGTGGAGCACAGCCAGCGAGATCAACAACAAAGGCTTCTACCTGGAACGCAGTGCCGACGGCCGCTCCTTCAGTCCAATTGTATTTGTTGAAAGTAAAACCATTGGTGGCAACAGCACGTTTGGCAATACCTACAGCTTTATTGACAATAAAACAAAATTGAGCAGCAGTTACTACAGGTTACGCCAGGTGGATCAGGATGCAAGAGAAACAGTAAGTAATGTAGTACTGCTAAAGGGTGAGAAGACAAACGTCATGATTGTAGGAACTGTTTATCCTAACCCAACTGCAGGTGACGTAAAAGTAGTAGTAGAGGCTCCCGGAACTTTACGTACCACTTTGGTCATCACAGACCTGGCAGGTAAGGTTGTGTACAACCAACAGCAACAGGTTGAACAGGGTAGCAACAATATTGTTGTTCCTGTCTCCAGCCTTGCAGCAGGTCAGTACTTTATTAGATTGGTACATGAAAATGGATCAACAGGCAGCGTGAAGTTTATCAAGCTGTAGATTATTTTTTAGACGCAAAAAAGGCTGCCGTAACTGGCAGCCTTTTTTATTTGCACCCTGGTAGTTGATGTTCTTCCTGCTGCTCTAAAAGCTTTTGGCTTTCACGTTGTATTCATCCAATTGATTTTATTCCTGTCATCCAGTCCGTCAAAACAAGCGGTAGAAAATCTAGATAACTGACCATCATGATGTGCAACAATGGTAAGTATAAAATGAAGCACGCCTATAATTCAGTCGGCTTGAAGGCATGACAATCCTGCATGTTGCAATTCCAATACATTTCCTAATGCACAGGGCAAAAAAAATGACCTGTAGTATTAGTACAAGTCATTGTTTTTGAGGTTGTGGGCCCACTAGGATTTGAACCTAGGACCACCTGATTATGAGTCAGGTGCTCTAACCGACTGAGCTATAGGCCCTGCTTCCTTTTGCGAGGAAACTGCTTCGGTGGAAGCGGCTGCAAATATAAAATTTTTCACTTTCCAACCTAACTTATTTTTGCTGCCATGGAAAATTTTAGAAACATCATCTTCGACCTGGGCGGCATATTTATCGATATTGACTATTTCAAAACAGAAAACGCCTTCATTGAACTGGGCGTTACTAATTTTTCTGAGCTGTACAACCAGCACCACGCTAACCCCCTTTTTGAACAACTGGAAACAGGTAAACTGGATGAAAATGGCTTTTACCAGGCTTTCAGGGAGGCAACTCAGCTTGAACTTTCTGATAAACAAATAAAAGAAGCATGGAATGCCATGTTGGGCACTTTTGCACCAGAGAAACTGGAGTGGCTTAAAGAGATCAGCAACAGGTACAAAATCTATCTTTTCTCTAATACAAATGCAATTCACTACGACTGCTTTCAGCAAATATTCCGCGACAACACCGGCTACAAGAACTTTGATGATTTCTTTATAAAAGCCCACTACTCGCACAAAATAGGTGTACGCAAACCCTATCCTGAAGCATTTACCAAGCTATTGGAAATAGAAGGACTAGAGGCTGATGAAACACTTTTTATAGATGACACTCCTAAAAACATAGATGGGGCGAGGCAGGCAGGATTACATACCATACTGCTGCAGTCACCTAAGACTGTTCTCGACCTGGATCTTTAAAGGCATTATTCATCCAGATTAAATCTGAAGGAGAAGAGACAATTTTAGTTGCTACAGTTGCTGTTTTAAGAATACATATTGTAATTTTATAATCCATTTGTAATTCTTAGTTGCATGATAGTACAACATCCGCCCAAAGAAACCACTGACCTAACATTAGCTGCAATGCATAGAGAAATAGCCCGACTTGAGGCTGCCTGCAAGCAACAACCTTTGGAAAGCGCTCACCTCAAGCAACGCCTCACGTTTTTACTGTGGAAGTCGGAATCTCTCAGCATTGTTTACAATTGGAAAAAACAACATTATAAGCCGTAGCCTTACCCGGATCTCCTCTTTGCAATTGTACTTGAAATTGCAAGAGAAACTAACTGGTAAAACTTTTTTCACATAAACAAAAAGAGCCCTTACAGGCTCTTTTTCTATTACCAAAAATCTCTAATTCAAGCGGATCGTTGCATCCGTGTTTTCAAATACAGTGATTGTTCCCATATCATTAGATGGGGTATCACCTGGTGTAGCGGTTATTTTTGCTTCGCTTCCTTTGTCTTCTTGGGAGTCGCTATTCCCGGGCAATTTGCCGCTGTTGTTGTACCTGCCATTAAAAAATCGCAGGTATGCGTTAAATGCTAGCCACCCTACTATAGTCAATGCCAATAAAGCAGCATATTCTTTAATTGTTCCTTTCCAATTAACTACAGCTGCTACCCACCGAGATAAGAAGGCAAGAATGAAAACTCCTACGCTGATCGCCACTGCTTTCATAGTAAAATTGTACTGGTATTTTGCATCCCACGACAGGTAAATGAACCAGGCAGCACCCGCTACCAGCAGCACAGCAAGCGCCAATACGGCGTATTTAAGCACTTTACTTGCTGCATAAACCTTCAGGAATTGTTTTTTACCTATGGAAAGTGTTTTCTCTACTTCAGGAAAAAGGGCTGGATTGGTAACATAAGGTTTAATGGCAGCAAATCGCCACAGGTTTTCGTTGGGCAGGTATACATTCTGCTTTTGCTTATTTAGCTCGTAGTTCGATTGAACATAGCCATTGTACATCAATGCATACGCCTCTACGTCATTGAACGAATCCAGGTCAGTACGTATCTCCGACAGCAGCTTTTGTGCTTTCCTATCAATCCCAAATACGGTACATGCATTGTTGTTCCTATAATATTCTTCCATGAGTGTGCGTGCAGGGTCGTTACAGTACTTCCAGTTTACCGGGCGCTCCTGCAGGTTGCTCTTCAGGTGCACTTTGTACAACTTGCTGATCTGGCTGGTTTCGTTACGTTGTTTTATGTCGAGGAACTGTAGTTCGCGCAATCTTTCCTGCAGTATATTATCGCTGCGCATAAATATCCCCGGACCATCACCTGTGGCTGTTTTGTTGGTAGGCAGTTGACCACTAGCATCACTTATAAACATGTTGGTACACTCCTGTTCTATAAGTGTAGCTATTCCCTGGTTATCATGCAGGCCACCATCAATCAGTTCAAGGTCTACGCCTTCGTACAGGTCGGGCAGCGGCATAGGGTGAAACATTACAGGCACACAAGAAGATGCCCCTACAGCATATCCTAACCTGAAGTTTTGGTAAGCCTTAGGCGCTTCTTTATAATACATCCGCCTAAGTCTTGGCTTTGCGTCTACATCCACTTGTATATAATTAGGTGGCTCTCCCATCCATGAAGCGGTGAACTGCCAGTTGTGACCTGTGTTCACGCTTGTTGCATTCAGCACCAATTGAGGCACCCTGTTCTTTCGTTTCCAATTGTCGGTGATAGGGGTAAAGTTTTCAGGCGCTCCTTTGGGTCTTATCAAAAGATCATGCATATAAAACTTTCCTTCATTTGCATCCGGGATGATCTTATAATCGGTGCCATTCATAGCATTATAGGCATCTAAATCTTTGAATATCCTGCTGAAAAGATGCTCCTCATATAGTTCCCCAAGCCTGTGTGTACGAGAGTAGCTTTTCTTAAACATCCTGAAGTTTGATAGCAGGTCACTGAACAGGTGCATGCGTAAATTTTTCTGTACACCTTCCAGGAAATCTTTTTCAATATCCTGCACCAGTCTTATATAATCGTTGCGCACTATTTCGTCATCACCTTTTGTCTCTAAAAGCATCTTTAGTTTCAGGTAATAATATGCGCCAATGATAGAGCCGCCCGATACACAGGAAATCACCTCAATATGGCGCAGCTCATCCTTTTCAGCCAGCGAAGCCAAGACACCAATATGAAATAGCGACGCCCTAAAACCACCACCCGATAAAGCCAGCCCGAACTTGCCATCTTTCTTTACTTCTACATTGGCCGCAGTAGCTGTATGCGAAGAGCGATCAAGCATTGCAAGGCACTCATTGATCTTTGCCGGGTGAACAGAAGCCGCCACTCCTTTTAATTTTGCTGCGTCTTTAGCATCCATTGCTCCATATTGTTCAGCATAATCCTTTTGGTACATCTGCAGGTAAGCCAGCGAAAATAGCTGCTGTTGAAATGAACGCGTTTGCCACGGTAGCGTACCCTGCAGTTGAACATATTCTTTGATAAAAATGATAGCTTGGTTGTAAAGCCGCAAACCAAAATATGCCTCAGCCAAAGTAGCCAGCACCCAGTGATCCACATCGTGATGAAGTAGTTGTGGTTCTGCATCAAAAGGATCTTTGATGAACTCTTTTAAAATAAACATCCGGGTGTCATCTGCTGTATCAAAAAGCGTGTAGATGCTATTGGTAATGCCTGTGATGCGCCCATGCTCTTCCAGTTTATCTACAGCCATCAATTCGTTGATGTAAGCATAATTAATAGCGGTATATCCTTTATCATCTTTATCCTTTTCTTTCTCATTCTCCGCCTGCTTCAGGCATTGCTTCCAGCTGGCAAAACCTCTTTGGTAATAGTATCTTGACAAAATCAGGTTCTTAAACTGGTGATCGAACTGCCACTTTCTTTTATAAATAGCACCAGCCAGTCCTAATGTTTCGCAACTGTGTGTGGTAGAAAGACTGTTATGCACTTTCAACTCCCTTACAGCTCTCTCAAACTTGAAATGCGAAGGCAGAGCATGATCTTTATAGATAAACTTTGCAAGCACTTCATATTCTTTAGCCAATTCACCAGCCGATTTGCCCCTACCCTCACACTCATCCTGACGCATTTTAGCCAGCAGTACTTCTGTAGCATAAGCAAACTGGTCCATCTTGGCCAGCAGCTTATACAGTTCTTCCAGCTCGCTAGATGTTCGGTACGAGCCGTTTAAAACACTTCTCGCTTCATCAATAATTTCAAGCTTAGATGCAGTGGACAGGTCTTTGAATGCTTTCATAAATAGGTATTTGAGGAGAGTGAACAACTTCTTAAATATGCTTCTTTTTTTCCATAGGTGCAAGCGCATCAACCAACTCAACCATAATTTTTTTCCTACTACCATAGTGGTTAAACCTAGGTCCACAAAGCACTTCACCAGGTTGAGCCTTTACAAGCTACCTTTGTTTATATAGTACAATTGGTTAAAGTTTGTTCTATTTCTAATCCTCTTCCATATGACAAAGAGCCATTTTAATAATTCGCAAGATTGGGATAACACGACCAGGCAGATCAGCTTTGATAATGCGCCTATCAGCATGTTGCTATTAGATGCCGTATCGCTTAAAATAGAAGCCGCTAATAAAGCAGCACTTCAACTGCTCGGTTATACAATGGAAGAAATACGGGGATTAGAATTTACAACAATTGATTTATCCGCTTCTCAAACCATGTTTGAGAATTTGTTTGACATTGACAACAATGGCAAACGCGAGGTTTCCCATACGACGTTCACAAAAAAAGATGGAACACCCATTCATTCTGAAGTATTCTATACGACTATAAATGTGGAGGGTACCAGGCTGGTCTTGGTGACAATCACGGACCAGGTAGTGCCGAGTAAAGCGGCAGAAAGTTATAGAGAGCATTCAGCGCTATACAATGTTATTTCTGATGCAATTGTTGCTACTGATGAAAATTTTAAAATTACAAGCTACAACCAGCCCGCAAGTGAAATCTTTGGCTGGAAAGAGGAAGAAGTTATCGGCAAACCAGTAAGAGAAATCACAGCAAGTATTTACCCGCATAATACTCCAGATGAAGTTGCTGCTATGCTCCTGCATCAAGGCCATTGGCAAGGTGAGATCATTACGCACAGAAAAGATGGAAATAAATTTCCTGCGTATATATCAGTGAACACTTTACAAGATATAGAAGGAAAAGTAACAGGAACTGTTTGTGTGATAAGAGATCTATCCAAACAAAAAGAATTACATAACCAAGTTAATTATTTATCTGCTTTACTCAATAAAGTAAGTGATGCCATCATCTATGTTGATGATGCTTACAAGATCTTAAACTGGAATCACGGTGCAGAATTATTATTCGGAATTAAAAAAGAAGAAGCAATAAGTAAAAACCTTCTGAACATTTTCGGACATTCAAACACTACCGAACTTAAAAATGATATTGTAAATCTTCAGACAAAGGATGAGAACTGGCAATTTGAAATGCAGTTTTTTGATGAACAAACCAATACTCAAAAATGGATCATATTTTCTGCATCCAAAATAGAAGATCAAGCAGGTGAAGAAACAGGATACATAGTTATTGGCAAGGACATCACAGAACGGAAAAACTTAGGCGAACAATTACTCCAGTTAAACAAACAACTGGAAGAAAAAGTAAATAAAAAAGGAGAAGAACTTGCTCATGTTTATGAGCGCATATCGGATGCATTTATCGCATTTGACAGTAATTTAAAATACACTTACCTGAACCACCAGGCAGAAACTATATCAGGAAAAACAACTGGAGAACTCATTAATAAAAATGCATTTGAAGAAGAAAACCCCCTAATTACCCCGGAGCTGCATGAACACATGGCAGCTGCAATCGCCTCACACAAACCTGTCTATAAGGATGTGTATCTACAGGGGATAGATAAATGGTATCAGACAGCCATGTATCCTTCCAGGGAAGGTTTAGCCATTTACTTCCAGGATATTACTGAAAGAAAGCTTGCTGAAAAACAATTACAGCATAGTGAACAAAGATTTAAAAAGCTAGTCACAGGTGGAAACGATTTAATTTCTATAATAGATAGGGAAGGAAACTTTATTTATAACAGTCCTACTTCAATAAAAGTTTTGAATTATGATCCTGAGTTTTTTGATGGCAAACACATATCTGATCTTTTACATCCTGACGATCTTGAGATTGCTTTTGCCACTGTAAATAAGGTCCTTGAAGAAAAAACCATTATATCGCCACATGTAAGGCTAAAGCATGGTGACGGAAGTTGGAGATGGATTGAAGCCACTTTGAAAAATTTGCTGGACGACCCGGATGTACAAGGAATAGTGATAAATGCACGTGACATCACTGAAATTCTAAAAGCAGAACATGAAAAGGAACTGGAAAGAAAAGATAAAGAAGCTCTCATAAATACCTCCACCGATCTGATGTGGAGCATTGATAAAAATTATCATCTCATAGCAGGTAATCATTCTTTTAAGCAAAGCTTGAAGGCTTCTTCTAACCTGGAACTAAACCCGGGGGAAACTGTATTGAGTTATGAGTATTTTGATGAGGAACATCTTTCTATGTGGAAGGCGTTTTACGATAGGGCACTTTCAGGTGAAGAATTTGAATCCGAAATAATAGTCACTTCAAAGGAGGGTACAGGCAATATGTGGATGCTGATTCGATTTCATCCTGTATATAATGATGGTGAAATAATAGCTGCTGCATGTTATGCCACCGATGTTACAGAACGAAAACTAGCTGCTGACAAACTCAGGGAAAGCGAAAGAAAATTTAAAGCCATTTTCCAGAATAGTGTTAATGGAATTGCTTTAATGTCTATAGAAGGAAACATTATTGAGATCAGCAGCTCAGCAGAAGAAATATTAGGCATTCCAAGGGATGAATTAATAAACAGCAACAAACATGATTTTATAGTTCCGGAATATGTTCCACTTATGCTGAACACATTTAATGAAGTGGCCAGCAATACAGGATTAGAGAAAACGGTCTCTCTTGAAATCTTACATCCTTCAGGAACAACTAAATGGTTAGAATGTACCTACAGGAATTATTTAAATGACCCTGCTGTAAATGCTATTGTAACTAATTTCAGGGATATAACACAAGTAAAAAAATATGCAGAAGAAATAGAAAATAGTGAAGCCAGGTATAAGAAAGCCCAAATGATTGGCAAGATGGGTCACTGGGAGCTGAACCTCCTAACAGAAGAGGTATACTGGTCAGAAGAGATCTATAATCTATTTGGAGTAGAAGAGGAAAGCTTTAAACCTACTTTTGAATTATTCATGCATTTTGTGCATCCTGATGACAGGAGCATGGTTGACAATATGCTGCAATTGGCTACAGCGGGGCTAATTGATTATAACGTAATTCACCGAATAACACTTCCTACTGGTGAGATACGCTACATGCACGAATTAGGAGAAGCTGTAAGAAACAGCGAAGGAGTTCCGGAAAAATTTGTAGGTACTGTGCAGGATGTGACTGAACAAAAAGTAACAGAGGAAAAATTAAGAGCATCAGAAAAAAATTACAAAGTTCTTTTTGATAAAAACCCTGTACCGCTTTACATGATCCAGCCATTGGACTTTAATATTATTGAAGCGAACAGAGCAACCGAAAGCCAATATGGTTATACAAAAGAAGAATTATTGAATATGTCTGTTCAAGATTTGCGGGCAGAAAAAGACGAAACATTATTGGCATACCTGAATGATCTATTTGTAAAAAATAAAAATGTTGATACGGTAGTAAAGCAGAAAAAGAAGAATGGAGAGATAATTTATACCAAGGTAAATACTGACAAAATTTTTTACAAAAACATAGAAGCTTGGCTGGTAGCAGCAAGAGATATAACCAAAGAGATCCAGTACCAAAAACAATTAAAAGATAACCAGCAACAACTGTCTATAATTTTCAACAGTACCATCAACGGTATGGTTCTCTTTAAAGTTGAAAGTGGCAATCAGTTCAGGTTTGAAGCCATCAATGATGCACTGGCAGAAGCAATAAGAGTAGATAAGGATGAGGTAGTAGGTCAAATCCTCCAACAAGTTTTTGAGCCGGCAACCATAGAACATTTGCTTCCTCTTTATAAATCTGCAGTAACTACAGGAGAGGTCCAGAACCTCATTACAGGTAGCAGGAGAAGACTCACAAAAAGAATTATTCATTACACTGCTATTCCCATTAAAAATGAACAGGGCGAAGTAGAACAACTACTATCTATCAGCAACGATATAACAGAACAAAAACTTACAGAGGAGAAACTTAAATCTTCAGAAGAAAAGTATCGCCTGCTGTTTCAGCGAGGAGCGCACCCCAAATGGATCTTTGATGCTGAAACTTTACAGTTTTTAGAGGTGAACGACGCCGCAGTACGACACTATGGGTACAGCAGGCAGGAGTTCCTCCAAATGACTTTATTTGACATAAGACCTGACGAAGAAAAGGAAAAGCTGCAAGGATTGGTTGCGCAATCAATACCTTCTGAAACATCAGTTCTATCAACTCACAAAACAAAGACAGGTAAGCTTATCCGTGCTCATGTTACCATAAACACCATCAACCTCAATAATAAAGATGCACGGCTTGCCACCATTGTTGACTTAACAGAACAAGAACTGGCAAAACAAGAACTGCTTGATACCACCAGGCAATTGCGACAACTGGCTTCGCATATAGAACAGGTACGCGAAGAAGAAAGAACCCATATAGCACGGGAGATACATGATGAACTGGGACAACAACTTACCGGTTTAAAAATGGACCTGTCGTGGATAGGTAAAAGGCTGCAGGCTTCCGATGAAGAACTACAACAAAAAATGAAGAGCTCTCTCCTGCTGCTCGATGAAACCATACATACGGTAAGGAAAATATCTACTGAGTTACGTCCGGGAATATTGGAAGACCTTGGACTGGCAGATGCTATCCGCTGGCAAGGCGAAGAGTTTACGCGCCGCACGGGCATCATTGTTCAATTACATACCAATGTAGAAGAAGAACAATTCGCGCAACCTATTTCTATTGCTCTTTTCCGCATACACCAGGAAGCGCTTACCAATGCATTGAAACATGCAGATGCCACTTTGATAGAAAGTTCCCTGCACAAAGAAAATAACCTCATCAGGTTAAGCATCACGGATAATGGCAGCGGTTTCGATAAGGAAGAAGCTAAGGAAAAACGCACCTTTGGTTTACTTGGCATCACCGAACGGGTGAACATTTTGAATGGCAGTTTTCATATTGACACTTTTCCCGGAAAGGGAACAACCATAGCTGTAGAAATTCCATTGTAAATAAGCTGGCAATACAATATTTTTAGCTCATGTTGAAGATCCTAATTGCTGATGATCACGCCATTGTAAGGCGTGGGCTTCGCAACTTGTTGCAAGAAGCTTTTCCTGCAGCAGAGATAACAGAGGCTACCGACGCCGAAGAGCTGGTTCAAAAAGCTATGCTGCAAACTTGGAGCGTAGTAATAACAGATCTTGCTATGCCGGGACGTAGCGGCCTCGAAAGTATTCAACAACTAAAGCAACTACACCCGCGGATGCCTGTACTGGTTCTTAGTATGTACCCGGAGGAACAATATGCAATAAGAGTATTGAGATCCGGCGCATCAGGATATTTGAACAAAGAGTCTGCTCCGGACGAATTGGTAAATGCAGTGCATAGAGTGTTAGCAGGCAAAAAATATATCACCGCTTCTATAGCAGAAAAGATGGCTTCTTCACTTGGACAAGACACTGATAAGCCATTGCACGAGCAGTTATCAGACAGGGAATTTGAAGTGCTAAAACTGCTGGCAGCAGGAAAAGCTGTTTCCGACATTGCACAAATGTTTCACCTGAGTGTAACTACCATCAGCACGTACAGGTCAAGAATTCTTACTAAGATGAATATGAAAAGCAATGCTGATCTAACTCAATATGCAATAGCAAACGGTTTAATATAATATTCCTCCAGTACTACAGCCTGTAGTTATCTTACTACATAAATTTATCTCGTTTCTCTACATTATTTCTGCAGGTTCATCTTACCTGTTGGAGGGTATATCTACCTACTTTGCCCCCTAGTCCCAAAATCTCCGGTGATCAATAATATGGCAAACACATCTTACGATAAATCTTCATCGTGTCATGGCTTTCAAAAAAGCTATGCAGTGCAGCCACATTCTGTTTTATTGGTTGACAGCTCTCCACTTACCTGCTGGAAAATGCAGGAGATGCTGGGCGAGATAAAGACCATAATAAATTTATATAGCTGTAGCACATATGCAGAAAGCATTCAGCTACTGGTAAATCACCTGCCAAAGGTGGCTATTGTAGATATTGATCTTCCTGACAATGAGGGGATCAAACTGCTTAAGTATATGAAGCAGTTTGATCCCTTCATGCATGTTATAGTTTTAACAAACCTCCACACTACTTATTACCGGGACCTATGTCGAAAATTAGGTGCGATTCACTTTGCTGATAAATCATTTGATTTTGACACCATACCTGCATTAGTCAATCTCTTATTAAGCCAGGACTATAAAAAGAATTGAATTTCAGCAGTAATTAATGTCTGATTAACCACAAATTAATTGGCCAAATTCTCCAGTTCATTTTGTAGAATAATAACGACAAAAGCAGCAGTTTTTTCTCTACGAAAGAATAACTGATTGCTCTATTTTTTGCGGTACATATTCAGACTTTCTTTGTATTAGAAAAAATAATAACCTGCTTACTGCACCCCCACATGTGGCAGGCTATTACAAAATAACCCCTGTAGAAATCCAAACCTATGAAGAACGTCCCCCAAACACCCGTGCAGCTACTCCTGTGTAAATGGGAGTTGTTGTAAAGGTGTAACTGCCCATATGAATATTGATAACCCTGACTTAAAATACATGATAAAGGAAGCTTCTGAAGATATCTTCAGGCTGCTCCTCGAGTTCAAGGATTATGGAATAATAATGCTTGATGACACCGGCTTAATTAAAAGCTGGAATATGGGAGCGCAGCATATTTATGGATATTCTGCTAATGAAATTATCGGCAGTCATATATCCGAACTCATTTCGCCTGCTGAAGCAAATCAAGAGCAACCGGCGCTTCACTTAGCCGCTGCACGAGTATCTGGCAGGCATGAGCAAGATGGATGGCACACGAGAAAAGACGGTAAGTCGATCTACATCAACATCATTATTTCTGCTTTATATAATGCTGATGGCGTGCTACTGGGTTTTGCCCATGCCACACGCGATATCACCATTCAAAAACAACTGGAAGTAGAAAACGCTTTGCTTCACGATCAACTGGAAGAAAAAGTAAAGCAGCGAACCAAAGAACTGGCAACCGTAAACCAGGAGCTGGAAGCATTCTCTTACTCAGTATCGCACGACCTGCGCACTCCTTTACGTGCTATAGGTGGTTATGCTATGATGCTGCAGGAAGATTATGGTGAAACACTGGATGCAGAAGGCAACAGGATCATCAATGCCATCGTTTCCAATACCCGGATGATGGGAAGTCTGATAGATGACCTGCTTACTTTCTCACGCATGTCGCGGCTTGAGATGCTGTATAATGATATAGATATGACAGGCATGGCAAAGGAATGCTTAGATCAACTGCTTCAGCACGAAAAAAAGAAGCATGAGATTATCATTCACCCGCTACCTGCTGGCAGGGGTGATGCTAATATGCTGAAGCAGGTTTGGGTCAATCTTTTAGGCAATGCTATCAAGTACAGTTCAAAAAAAGAGCTACCTGTTATTGAGATAGGAACAATAGAAACACCCGGTTATAGCACCTATTATGTAAAAGATAATGGCGCTGGTTTCAATATGAAATATGCGAACAAATTGTTTGGTGTTTTTCAGCGGCTTCATCGTACTGATGAATTTGAAGGAACAGGTTTAGGACTTGCACTTGCAAAGCGAATCATCAGCAAACACAACGGCAGCATATGGGCTGAAGCTGTAGAGAACGAAGGAGCTACTTTTTACTTTAATTTACCCAAGATATAGCATGAACAGATACAGCAACGCAGTGGAAATACTTTTAGTAGAAGACAACATGAGTGATGCAGAATTAGTGATCCGCTCGTTGAAGAAAGTAAACCTGGCTAACAACCTCGTTCACCTGAAGGATGGTGCAGAAGCATTAGACTTTCTTTTTTCGCATGGTGAATATGAAGGACAAGAGCCTAAACTGCCTAAGGTAATACTGCTTGACATAAAGATGCCAAGAGTAGACGGGATAGAGGTACTGAAGCAGCTGAGACAAAATCCGGCTACACGCACCATCCCTGTTGTTATCATGACCTCCTCTAAAGAAGAGCAGGATGTAATTAAGAGCTACGAGATTGGTGTAAACAGTTTCGTGGTAAAGCCGGTAGACTTTGCCGGGTTTGCAAAAGCCGTAAGTACTTTAGGAATGTACTGGGTACTTGTAAACCAACCACCTATCAAAATAAATCCAACTCCTTAACCAACCCTTAACCGTAATTGTTGTGCCTTATAAGATACTACACCTGGAAGATGTACAGACCGATGCTGAAATGGCAGCATATGAACTAAAGAAGAGCAACCTGAATTTTGAGCAACTGGTAGTAGACACTGAAGAAGAGTATAAAGAGGCTTTACATTCTTTTAAGCCTGATTTGATTCTTTGCGATCATTCCTTACCTTCTTTTAATTCGTTTGATGCACTAACCCACCTGCAGTCTACCAAGCTCCACATACCTTTTATCCTCATTACTGCCCATATGAGTGAGGAGGTAGCTGACAACATTTTGAAGTTGGGTGCCGACGATTATATTTTAAAAGACAGGCTAAAAAGACTACCAATAGCTGTACAAAACGCTATTGAAAAATATAGGTATGAAAAAGAGCGTAAGAGCATCATTGATGAATCATATGTACGCGATACTTCAGCAAGAAAAACCCAGCAACAGTTAAATAATAAATTGCTACTAGCTACCAAAGCTGCTGGAGTAGCCATTTGGGAGTTTGATGTAAAAACAGGAATGTTCCTGGTAGATGATTTCATTCATCAACTGTATGGTATTGGTCCAAATGATTTTGATGGTACCATAGAAGGATGGTTGAAATATATCCACCCTGAAGATTACGCTTTCGTAGTGGAAGAGTTCAATAACATATTGTATAAAACAGAAGAATTCAATACTGAATTCCGGATAGTTTGGCCTGATGGTAGCATCCATTTTATACGTGCTACAGCTTTGTTAGAATATGATGAAAGCGGCAATGTAGTACGCATTGTTGGTACTAACCAGGATATCACTTTTAGAAAAGAATATGAGCAGGTACTAAAAGAGAACGAGCAGAAGTTCAGGGCTTTCTTTGAGTACAGCATGGATGGAATTTTAATGCTTTCAAAAGAAGGAAAGATATTGGCTGCAAATCCTGCTGCATGTGCCATTTTTGAAATGACTGAAGCTGAATTGATAGAAGCAGGACGTGCAGGTATTTTGGATGCTTCTGATGTTCATGCTGCTAACATACGTGCACAGCGCGAAAAAGAAGGCACGGCAAAAGGTGAGATCATCTTCAAAAGGAAGTCAGGCAAAACATTTCCTGGTGAAGTATCCTCAGCCAACTTTATAGATGCAAAGGGTGAAACCCTTACATCCATGATTATACGCGATGTAACGGACAGGAAGTTTGCAGAACAGGAACTGATCTCCACTTCCAAGGCGTTATTAGCAGCCGTAAAGGATCTTGAAAAGATCATGGATTCATCACTGGACATCATTTGTACAATAGATGGAGAAGGACGTTTCAGGGATGTGAGTACGGCGTCGCTTGAAATATGGGGCTACCACCCACATGAGATGGAAGGCAAGTATTACATCGACTTTGTACATGTAGACGATGTAGCTATGACCTTGCATACCGGGGACAACATCATGGCTGGTAATCCTGTTACCATGTTTGAGAACAGGTATATTCATAAAAATGGCAGCATTGTTCCTACGCTATGGTCTGCCAGGTGGGATGAGCAGGAACAACGGCTCTTTTGTGTGGCCAAAAATGCTACCGAGAAAAAACGTTTAGAAAAGGCATACGAAAACGAAAGAAAACGTCTTGCTGATATCTTCCTGCAAGCGCCGTCTGCTATTGCTGTTTTACATGGTCCTGATCATGTATATCAATTAGCGAATCCTATTTACCTGGAGCTGGTAGGTAAAAGAAAGATCATTGGTAAAAAGGTAAAAGAAGTAATACCAGAAGTAGAAAGCCAGGGCTTTATTAACCTGCTAAATAAGGTATACGAAACCGGCGAATCATTTTCTGCTAAAGAAACCTTGATAAAGCTTGACCGGAAAAATACTGGTGCTTTAGAAGATGTATATCTCGATTTTGTATACCAGCCAAACAGAGATGCAGAAGGAAATATAGAAGGCATTTTTGTTTTTGCCATAGATGTAACCGAGCAGGTAGAAGCGCGCAAAAAACTGGAAGAGAAAGAAGAGAATCTGCGTATCAGCAACGAGCGTTTCGAAATAGTTTCCAAGGTAACAAATGATGCTATCTGGGATTGGAACCTGCTCGATGATAGCATCTATTGGAGCGATAGCTATTACAGGATATTGGCAGATCGCAACCCCGGCAGTACCACCACAGGCGCAGAAAGCATTATGGTCATTCACCCTGATGATAAGGACCGGGTTGTAAAAGGCATTTATTCTGCCATAGACAATAAACAGGCTCATTGGCAAGACGAGTATCGCATCATTAAAAAAAATGGAGAAGTTGCTTTTGTTTTCGACCGCGGCTCTGTGGTTTACGATGAACATAACAAAGCCGTTCGTTTTGTAGGCGCTCTGCAGGATATAACAGAGAGGAAGATATCAGAAGAAAAACTGCATGAATACCAGCACCAGTTACTGGCATCGCAGCGTGTGGCACACGTGGGCAGCTGGCAGTTGAGATTACAAGACTCAAAAGAACCAAGGTATATAGAATGTTCTGAAGAAACGCTTAGGATTATTGGAGAAGAATCATCAGATAAGATACTTCCTATAGCCACCTTCTGCGAGCATATTCACCCTGAAGATAAAGAAGCTTTCAAAGCTGCTTATAAAGAAGCGGTTGCTAAGCAGTCACAGTTTTCGCTTGACCACAGGATAATTGATAAAGACGGCAACATTATCTGGGTGCACCACGAAGCGCAGGTATTGAAAGAGACAAGCAAGAACTATTCAGTGAAGATCATCGGGTCGATAAAAGACATAACTGTAAGGAAGCAACACGAACTGCAGATAAAGCAAAGCGTGCAGGAGCGTGAATTACTGATACAGGAACTAACACGTTCTAATAAAGACCTGAAGCAGTTCACTTATATCACATCGCACAACTTCAGGGCGCCGCTGTCTAATCTTATTGGGCTGCTTAGCCTGGTGGACTACGATGCGCTGGACGAGAACAACCGCCAGATCATCGAGATGTTCAAACTGTCGACCCAGCAATTGAACAACACCATCAACGACCTGATACAGATACTGATCATAAAAAATAACGTGAATGTAAGTACCACGCATACCAACATGAAACTGCTGGTAGAAGATGTGTGCGCTGCTATGCAACACGTAATACTGGAGGCTACCTGCACGGTTGAAAAGAACATAGAAGCAGAAGTAGTTCTTTTCAATAAGTCGTACATGGAAAGCATCCTGATCAACCTGCTATCAAATGCTATCAAATACAGGTCGGCCGCCAGGTTGCTAAGGATCAAGATAGAAACCAAGCACCTGCCCGATGGCGATGTACAACTTCGTTTTTCTGACAATGGATTGGGTATAGATGTGAAGCGTCACCGCAACAATTTGTTTGGGTTATACCAGCGCTTTCACAATAATTCCGACAGTGTAGGACTGGGATTATTTATTGTAAAATCGCAGGTAAATGCATTGGGTGGAACTATAGATGTAGAAAGTGAAGTAGATAAGGGAACCACGTTCATCATAACCATCAAGGGAGATCGCCCTGTAACGAATGATTAGTAGTAAAAGAAAAACCTTCCGGAACTTCGGAAGGTTTTTCTTTTATTCTATAACAAATTCTTCTCGTGGGGGCCTGCAATTGTTGATAAGATATTCATTGGAAAAAAGCTCGCTTACCTGTCGCTTTATATCGGTTAATGAACTTGGTTTTGGCAGGTAAAAATCTGCACCTGCGCTGTAACTTTCATCAATAAAGTTTTTCTGTTTTGTAGTGGAATACATCACCACCATCACATGCTTAAACTGCTCCTGCTCTCGTATTTCTTTAAGACACGTAATACCGTTTTTATAAGGCATGTTGATGTCTAGAAAAATCAGGTCGGGCTCGATGGATGACTCCAGTAAAGAAGAAAGCATGATACCATCGGAAGTCCGCAGCAATTTAATTGATGTACTTACTCCTGCAATAGCAGACTGGAAAAACATGTAGTCGTCTTCGTCATCTTCTGCAAGCAATATTTTTTTAACTCTCGCCTTACCTTCTAACTTCATAAGAGGCTTTTTTCTTAGAGATTGAAAACTACTTCTTATTATAACCGGCTGATAACCAGAAAAGCTAGCGTTGTAGCATTATAAGGCATGTATCTGCTTATAACCTAAAGTTGTTAAGCCATTGCCTTCACTTTGTTAGTCAGCAGGTTTACACGCAGCGATAATTCATTGAAACTATACGGGAGGTTCACATAATCATCAGCTCCCATTTCAAAAGCTTTTTGCAATTGTTCTTCGTGGCCCAGGGCGCTGAGTACAATCACGGGCAGTTCATATTTCTTGATGGTACTTACAAACTCCAGTCCTATGGCAGGTGTCATGATATCTACCACTACCAGGGCCACATCATGTTTTAGTAAAGTTTCTATGGCCTCTATAGCGCTGTTGCAAAAAAGAAGTTGGTAGCCTTGCCTGAGGAAGGTTAACTGCAAAGCAGCAGTCAAAGCAGGCTTGCTTTGTACAAAAAGTACTTTCATTAGAATATTGGATTTGTTGGGGGTAATGGAAGAGCCAGTGGTTCTTCTATGTGTATATAAACTAAAAAGCCCGTTTACTTATTGTAGTAAACGGGCAGTAGTTATAAATTTTTATTGGGATCATTTAGATTTTTTCAGCAGGCGCTTCACCCTCACAGTCAATTCAGTAGGGTTGAAAGGTTTTGTAAGAAAATCATCAGCACCCAATTGGAAAGCTTCCATTACAGTATCTTCTTCACCTATACCCGAAAGCACGATGATCGGTATATTCCTGGCTGTGCCTGATTTCACAATGCTGATCAGTTCAAGCCCCGAAGTATAAGGCATCAATATGTCGGTGATGATGAGGTCAGGCAGGTTTTGCTCTACCGCCATCAGGGCTTGCCTGCCGTCGGGAACGCCTGTTACCTCGTAACCTTCGTTCTTCAGTTTTCCTTCTATTGCCAGCAGCATCAAAGGCTCATCTTCTGCTACAAGTATTTTCATGTTTCTGTTCCTTAATGATAGTTTTATTCTTTATGATGCACTTGCAGTGAAAGAAGTTGACAGGTTCAATTTCTCCTGCAGTATGCTCTCCGCTATTTTATATTGATTTTCCATCTGGTGGATCAGCTCATGAACCGTATCAAGGTTCTCCAGTGTCTTACCAGCCTGCTCTATCTTCTTTGCAAGCTCCAGCATCTCTCCCACTTTTATTACCGACAGCGACGACTTGCAATAATGTGCTGATTTATACATCAGGTCCCAATTGCCGGCGTTTGCGGCATCTTTTATCTTTTGCAGGTTGGCAGGCATGGTAGATATGAATGTCTCCAGCATGAGCTTTATATACGCGGCATCATTTCCTGCTACTTCGTATACCATCTCCAGGTTTACTTCTACGTTATCTGCCTTCAGTCTATGGTCATTTGCGGCGATCACTCTTTCCATCTTTTCTTTCAAAACTTCTATTGTATAAGGCTTTGAAAGGTAGTCATTCATGCCTGCTTTTATGCAATTTTGTTTCTCCTCATCGGCAAGAAAAGCAGTCATGGCTATAACAGGTATAGCGCTCTTTAACTCTGCCCGAATATGCTGCGTAGTTTGTTTACCATCCATACCCGGCATTTGCAGATCCATCAGCACAAGATCGTAATGCTTATGTTTCAGTTGTTCTACAGCCTGTTCGCCATTATTTACTATATCCGCTTCCACTTGTAATTGCTGAAGTAAAAGTTTGAGCACGAACTGGCTTACCTTATCATCTTCCGCCACAAGTACAGTTTTTCCTTCTAACATCACTGCCTGTTGATTCTTTATTTACAGTTACAACTTATATAAACGTAAAAAAGTGCACTTCATTTTCCCGGCGCCCTTATTTTCTCCTTAAAAACAAAATATACTATCATCATATTGGAGTAAAACAGCAGCAGCAATTCTTTGACTTTATTTTAACCAAGCCTATGAAGTCAATTCTGCTATTTTTGCCACACTCAAAAACCATAAAAGCTTGTAGCCTAAAGCATTTGCAAGCATCACCAACATACAATTATGAAGAAACTCTTACTAACTGCTGCTTTATTTATGGGTTTGCAGGCGGCTTACGCACAGCAGGATACTACAGTTGCAACGGCGCCCACCACACGTCCTGACTGGAGAAATGTAGATTTGAGCAATAGGGGTAATGATCATTTTGTTATTCAATTTGGTGCTGACAGCTGGGGAAGTACTCCGGACAGCATCCGCACTTCTGGTTTCTCAAGGCATTTCAACGCGTATTTCATGCTCGACAAACCATTTAAAACCAACCCACGTATGAGTGTAGGTTTTGGTGCCGGTATTGGAAGCAGCAATATGTTCTTCAACCGTACTTATATCGACTTGAAAGCTCCTGGAACAAGATTGCCTTTTACCAACTTGGATAGCAGCAATCACTTTAAGAAGTTTAAACTAGCTACTGTATTCCTGGAAGCGCCGGTTGAACTGCGCTTCACCAGCAATCCATTGGAACCTAGTAAGTCTTATAAAATAGCCATTGGCGCCAAAGTAGGGACGCTACTAAGCGCACACACCAAAGGCAAGAACCTGCAGGATAAAAACGGAACATCGATCAACAACTACATCGAGAAAGAAAAAAGCAAGAAGTTCATCAACTCTACCCGCGTTTCAGCAACGGCACGTGTAGGTTATGGCATCTTCTCTGTACATGCTGCATACCAGATTACCAACTTCCTGAAAGAAGGTGCAGGGCCTGAAATAAGACCATTTTCTATTGGCCTTACCATCAGTGGCCTGTAATTTGAATTTATAAAATAGAGGCAGCCACCGGTTAAGCAGCCGGTGGCTGTTGTATTTTAGTCCATTACCTTTAAGCATAAATATTATTTGCCTTGATAGATAAGTCGAAGAAAATAAATGAAGAACAACGTGCCGTGCTGGTAGGCCTGGTGCATAAGGACCAGACAGAACACCAGGTAAAAGAATACCTGGAAGAACTGGCATTTCTTGCCGAAACAGCCGGCGCAAAAGCAATCAAGAAATTTTACCAGAAGCTGGCGCATCCTGATAGTAAAACTTTTGTAGGTAAAGGAAAGCTGGAAGAGATAAAGCAGTTTGTAGACTCGAAAGATATCCAGCTGGTAATTTTCGACGATGAATTAACCGGTTCTCAGATTTCTAATATTTCCAAAGCTCTGGGTGTAACCACCATAGACCGAAGCGATCTTATCCTCGACATTTTTGCCAGCCGTGCACGCACAGCGCAGGCCAAGGTGCAGGTAGAGCTGGCGCAATACCAGTACATTCTTCCGCGCCTCCGCGGTATGTGGACGCACCTTGAAAGGCAGGGAGGTGGTATTGGTAGCAGGGGTCCGGGTGAAACCGAGATAGAAACCGACAGGCGTATAGTAAAAGATAAAATCAGCCTGCTGCGTAAGCGCCTGGCAGAAATAGATAAACAATCATTTACCCAGCGTAAAGACAGGGGAGAATTCATTCGTGTGGCACTGGTAGGGTACACCAACGTTGGCAAGAGCACACTCATGAACCTGCTTAGCAAGAGCGAGGTTTTTGCGGAGAATAAACTGTTTGCCACGCTTGACACTACCACCCGCAAGGTTGTATTTGAGAACACGCCTTTCCTGCTGAGCGATACTGTAGGTTTCATCCGGAAATTGCCTCACCACCTGGTAGAAAGTTTTAAAAGTACACTTGACGAGGTGCGTGAAGCAGATATCCTGCTGCACGTGGTAGACATTTCGCACCCGCAACACGAAGACCAATACGCTGTGGTAAACAAGACGCTGCAGGAACTGAAAGCCTTTGATAAACCTATGCTTACCATCTTCAATAAGATGGACCTGTACGAGCAGAACACCTTCGACCAATGGCTGGAAGACGATGTAAAAGAAGAGATACGCAGCGACCTGAAACAGAAGTGGCAAAACCTGACGCAAGGCAATTGTGTATTTGTATCTGCCCTTGAACGCAGCAACATCGACGAGTTGCGCCAAACGATATTGAACAAGGTGCGGGATATGTACCAGATCCGTTACCCGTACAAGTCAGAATACTTTTATTAATGGCTGAAAAGAAGATTAAGTGGCACAAGCTCACAGATCATATAGATGCAATTGGCTGGCAGCCAAACGGACTGGCCGTGGTAGAGGTGGGTAGTAAAACAGTAACGCTAGCACGCATTCAAGACAGCATAAAAGCATGCGCACACAAATGCCCGCATGCCAGCGGAATATTGGCCAATGGCTTTTTAGACGCTTTGGGAAACATCGTTTGCCCGCTGCACCGCTACAAGTTTAGCTTAGACAATGGACGCAACATTACCGGCGAAGGATACTACCTGAAAGTCTATCCTGTAGAAACCCGTGAAGCCGGCATCTTCATTGGGTTTGAGGAGAATAACTGGCTTGACATCTTCAGATAAAAAACAAGCGAAAAAAAATTTTGCCGGAAAAGATTATCTCCTATTTTTGCACCCCATCCGATACAAAACGGGTCGGGAAATTCCTCCTTAGCTCAGTTGGTTAGAGCATCTGACTGTTAATCAGAGGGTCGTTGGTTCAAGTCCAACAGGGGGAGCGAAAGAAAAGCAGCTATGAAGTTTCATAGCTGCTTTTTTGTTTTTGTGAACCTTGCTTTACCCGCAATTGTATTGCCGCCTGGTAGCATCCTTAAGCCGCAACCTACGGCGCTCAGTAGCCTTACCGAATGTAGAAGTGAGTGACACAACGGAAGCTGAATAGAAGTACTGTAGCTGGTAAAAAAAAGCACTTACTGAAGTAAGAGCAAAAAGTCATCTCTGATATCTTCCTACCAGTTGTTTTCCTGGTCTTTGTTCGTTCTCTCTAATGGTTGAGGCGGTTTGGTGCACCAGTTTTTATCGTAGCGCACAAAGAAGGCTAACCATCCTGTTCTTGCTACCCGCATGAAGTAGGGTTGTGCTGCAACCAGCAAAAACGCATTTACTGCCAACCAATAAATTATCCGGTCATCATAAAGAGAAAAACCAATGGTAAACCACCAGGCAACAAATGTGAAAACACTAAAGGCAACGGTGAAAGCATAGCTAACATAACTAGAGCCGAAATAAAAGCCTACTTCAATATCTAAAGGCTGCTCACATACCGGGCACTCCTTATTCATCTTCATCGTGTTCTTTAAGTGCCACGGGTTCTTATCCTGGAACATATCCCCTTTTCTACATCTTGGGCATTTGCAGGCAAACAGGTTAAGTATACTCGGTGCTCGTTCACTACTTGTCATTTCTTTATTATCTGCTTGTGGAATAGTTATCGTTTCCATGTTGTTATTTTTTAATGATTTGCTTTCGGAAAACTTCAGGTGTTACTCCTTCGTACTTCTTAAAGAATTTTGTGAAATATGAATTGTCTGTAAAATCAAGTTCAAGTGCTATTTCTGAAATGGACATTTTTGCGTTTATTAATAATCGTTTTGCTTCTAATAACACCCTGTCGCGTATCAGTTCACCAGCCGGACGACCTGTTACATCCTTGCATAAAGCATTGAGGTGGTTGGGTGTTACATAGAGCATGGCAGCATAATCTTTTGTTAGTTTCTTTTCCCTGTAATGTTGCTCTATGAGCTTTTGAAATTTCTTAGTACTACAGAGTTATAACTGCTTTTTTCTTTACGGTCTTCCTTGATTTCATACCTGCTTACCAGTATCAAGAGTTGAAGTAAAGCTGTTCTTGCAAAGTCATCTTTCAAGGCTTCCTTAGATTTGCCTTCAGTTACAATTGTTTCTAAAGTTTGCTCTACTCTTCTTCTGTCTTCTTCTGGTATTATTATCACCTGTTCTGCTGCTATGCCCGAAAAGAAATTAAACTGGTCGAGGTACCTTGGATCTGCAACCAATGCATTGATATATTCTTCGGAAAAGTTCACGATATACCCGTCAGACTTTGATGTAAAATCCCAGCTATGTACCTGGCCCGGAGCCATAAAATAAATCTGACCTTGATCAACGGGAAAGGTCACGAAGTCTATGGAGTGACTACCTGAGCCTTTAGTGAAATAGACAAGATGATAGAAAGAATGCTTGTGTGGAAACTTCAAATTCTTGTGCTCATCCAGGTAATGCGCAAAATGATCTGCAACAAAATCTTTTGGAGAAAGTTGGGCTTCTCTTAAAGTACTGATACTATATGTTGGAAGATTTTGCTTTGACATTACCCTTACTTGTGATACAAAGCTACAAGGCAATTACCACGAGCAGGGGTAGTATTTATGGTGTTAATGGTAGTTTTTACTGATTAAGATATTTTAACTGTTATGAGATGTAGAATACGAGGGCGAGTGAAATGAGATAGTAGCCTAAGCATTAGCCTATTAAGTAAGGACAGCTATTCTGCTTCGGGAGGCATTGTATTTTCTACGCCATTTTCCTTTATTTCAAAACCTTTGTTCTCGAAATACATAACTGCTAATTCTAGAAGGTCTTGCTGGTTGTTCCTGATGCGGTGATAATTGATGAAGGTTTTGTGTACTTCTGCAAACAACATAATTGTTTCCTCGCTAAAAGCTTCATTAGGTAAAGCTTTCACTTCAACTGTTCCATCAACGAATAATTCGAAGTCCATTGACCTTTTTGAGACGATGTATTTTTTGACCATTAGCTGTAATTTATTTTGCCGCTAATGATCTAGTTGTTAGGTATACCAAAAGAAGAAAAGGAACCGGATTATATTATTAAAGCAAACATAGGTTTTATATGTCCAATGCAAATGCTAAAGTGGGATACGTGCAGGATTACTATTGAATGCAGTTATGGCGTTTACAACGAGTTTAATACTACCAGGTTTTAGAGATACATGCAGGCACCGATAGCTGGAAAAGCTCCTCACATTTTTACAACAATGGCAAACCTGCTAAAGTGCCTGGTAAAGAAGCACATGCACAAAGTAAACACATGGCTGGTGCAAGCGAATCTGTATTAGACAAGGTGGTTGATACAGTTACAGGAAAATAATCTTGTATGATAATACTGCTAAATAGAAGGCTCCATGCCTTCTTTTTAGTTTTGAACATGTGGTTAAAAAATATGCGCAAATTGTTTGTCAATTACTGGCAAGTGCTTTGTATAGCAAGTAGCGCTCATGGTTTAGTTTTTACTCATTAGTATTTTCACAATCTCCTTATGATATTCAACAAGAAGAGCCACATACTTGTAGCAGAGGACGATGAAGATGATTTTCTTTTCTTCAAAGATGCGCTGGTTAAGACAACCAGGGCAACAATCTCCAACGTTCGTAATGGCGTTCAGTTGCTCGAATACCTGGATACTAATCCCAAGCCTGACCTTATTTTCCTTGACCTGAACATACCACGCAAAAGTGGCAAACAATGCCTGAAGACGCTTTGGGAAACGCACTACATCGATTCAGTGCCCATTGTTATATACTCAACGTCACGCAACGAAGAAGACATTGAAGAATGTTACAATTTCGGTGCACGTTTCTATATGATAAAACCTACCAGCTATGGATCGCTGCTCAACCTGCTAAACCGTCTTTTCGGGCAGCTTAGCCATGATCCACGGGAATTTATCAGGAGAGAAGAGTTCCTGATACGAGAGGCGAAGTAATACGTATTTGCCTGATGAAAATTAAGGATGCTCTTGTTTGTTATGTGTGAGATCATCTGCTGCAAATAGTATATGTTTCATTCTTCATTTTCACTCACAGAAACAGGAACTTCAACCTGCCTGAAGCGTACCTACACCACATCGTTTTATTATTTTCATTAATATGAGGCTCGGTTGTTGCTAGTGTAAGGCAGTACAAATTTTTTCAATTTAAAAACGAGAAACTATGAAAGCCTTATTAATGAGTTTTGCACTGCTTGCAATGTTTGCAGTAAATGCCGATGCACAACAAAAGAAAACCAGTACAGCACAAACGCTAACACAGTCACTGAGCCAGGTAACCACACAGAACGGATTGATCAACCTGGGCAACCTTTCGGTGAACGTGAGTAATGTAACTGTACAGGATGTAGTCAATGTTCAAAATGTATTGAACAACGCAGAGATCAGCCTGCTGAATGATGCCCTTAATGGAAACAACGTATTGAACAATGTATCTGTAGACTTAAGCAACCTGTTGAGGAATGCAAATATCCTGAACAAGAACCAGGTTGTTGTAGGTGTACTAAGCGACCAGGACAGGATCAAGTTTGTAACAGCCAATGCAAATAAGCTTCAAAACAAAAAGTAGAACTACCACATTTTTGTAAAAGGGAAAGCTGGCTCAGCTTTCCCTTTTTTTTACCAGGCTGAACCGCTGACGGAAATGCCAGATGTTACCAATTTACCTACTAAATCTATTGTTGAGCATTTTTGATGTATTTAGGAGATTCACATTCCTGCCAATACTCCACAATCTTCACCAGTACTTTTTTCAACTTATCATACGAATGCGGTTTAATGAAAAACCCTTGTATAGAGCGGGAATAAGCATCAATGACATGAGTTTGCTCTGCACTGGTAGAAAAGAAAAGATAAGGTATGGATTTAAGTCTCAGGTCTTCGTTGTTGATGATCTTTTCCCTCAATTCCATGCCACTCAGCTTGGGCATATTAATATCAGACAGTACAAGAAAAGGCTCAATCTCTGTCTGCGTCAGATAGTCTAAAGCCAGCTCACTTTCAGAAAAGAAGATGATCTCGTTTGGATAATTAAGCTCGGTAAATATTTCAGATAATACTTCCTGGTCGTCGATATCGTCTTCTATAATTATAATGGGGCCAGACTTGTTCATTGGGGAAAGGGGGTAGATTAGTGGCTGAAGATACAACTGTTCGTTTTAGTAATACCAATTGAGCCATCGGCTAAACAGCTAATTAACCTATCATGTTGTGTAGAACTATGGCAAGAACGAGCTGAATGTTCAGCTATATTTACATACTTGACCCGTTTAAGAATACTAGAAAAGCAGAATAAGACAACCTTTTATGGAAAAAAGCAAACAGCAAAAAGTTAGGTTCTAACAATAATACTGTACAGAAGTTTTAGAAATCAACATCAACTGCCGGTAGTGTACATAGAAGCTACTATTCTTTGTGCAGCGTATTCTTTTTTGCCTACTGCTGGTACAAGTTCTCCAACTTTCCCTAGTCCGTACTTAGGCATATTGTTGTAAATGCATTCATACTCGCCTGCTCGTACCTTGTAGGTTTCATGCCAGATGCCCACATCGCCATTACTCCTGATCTTGGTGTTGAACGATTTCCATGCAGGATAATGTTGGCCCTCGCTATCTTTTGCGTAGGCTTCCAACTGTTCAAAAGTGCGCCAGTATTGTACAATGACAGGAGGTATACCACCAAACATCTGGAAACCAAGAAAGCCACTCTCCGGCTTTTGTGATAATTCAATGAGCATCTTAGGCATTGCCTTCGCAACGGGTATCCACTTGTGCATCTTCCACAAACGGTTGATGCGCATTCCTAGAAGGAACACTACAAAATCACCTTCAATATTCACAGTCATTCTTTGATTGATCGTCTTAGCCATACTGAACGCTTTAAAATTTTTGGAAGCATTAGCCCTGGTACAATATTACAACAGGTGTTATTGACAATGCTACTGTTGGTTACGTTCTGCTATTACTAATTTGTTATCATGACCAATCCTGATGGATGTTTTCATAATCAAAAGAAGTTTCTTCGGAATAATAATAACCTCCCATTTAAGAAGCTTACACCTTTAATAAGTTATCCAGTTTCTGACGATAATCTTCTTTCTTCACCGCAATATTCCTCGTCAAGAAAATAGTTACTACCAACACTGTCAATGCAGCCAATAAACCTAAATAGGGAGATAGCTTGTTAGGCTGCGTGGTGGATACGAAGACGCCATGGTGAATAGGATCATTACCAAAACCATAGACTAGGTAATAAATAAAGTTCAACCCGGCATGAATTCCTGTGTTCATCCAAAGCGATTGCAGGCGGATAACAGAAATAGCAAATGCCAGCCCGAGGAGAAAAGAAAATAGAATATTGCGTATGCTCCATCCTTCCAGCCAAATGTCATCAGCAATATAAATGACGGTCGATAATAGTATGATAGCAAATGCAGGCAAGCGGTTTTTAAAATGTCCCACCACGTATCCACGCGTCAACAGGTCATTAGTAGCAGAGCCTAAAACTGCTACTACTAGTGCCTGAATAATCAACCAATATACTGCTCCTGCTTCTTGCCATTTAATAAACTGCAGGCTGCCTAAGGATAGTTCGGCTACTGTCAAAAGTATCCAGGTAGCGCCTCCAACGACCAATCCAAGAAAGAGATGATTTTTCCAGTGCTTCGTTCTGCAAAAACCAAGTTTTTTCAATCCTATACTGCTACTCCATTTCGCAATAAGATGAGTAAGCGGAAAAAAGGAAATAAAGGTTATAAGCCAAAGAACATCGTTACCATTGAATAAGGAAGGTAATAATCGCAGGTATAGGTTTAGAAAAATAAAGCCAGCAATGAATTTCACATCTTTCATAAAGCCGATGAACTATTTATTTCCTTTCAAAATATTCACCTCATTTAATTCTATTTAATACAACTTGAGAGCATGCATCAAGTCTGAACAAGTTTTTACAAAGCAGTAAAAGATGAAGATAAAAGTATAGAGAAATAGATAATCGCAGCAAAACTGTTCTTGATGATGGAGTGCTATTAGCTTATCAACCCATCATTAAAAGGGTAATCCTTATCGAAGCTTAGGATTTCATTCACAATTGTAGTGCAGCAGTCTATACTGCATGATAATCTCTTACCAGTTTATCACATCTTACTAAAACCAATCACATGCTACAACTAATAAAACTACAGTGCCTGGTCTTCCTTTCACTAATTTCATCAAGCTGCAGCATTGTAAATGCACAGGCGACGAATCAGCCAACAATACCGGCCTCAGCCAAAGTATATGTAACCTCAGAAAGAGATTACCTGGCAAGAATTGCGGGTGAAGAAATAAAGAAGTATAGGTTGTGGACACTTACAGATCAAGCCTCCGAGGCTGATGTGGTGATGGATGTAAAGGTGAGAAAGATAGGCTTCAACGACCGGGAAGCGCATGCCGTATTCTCCGATGCAAAGACAGGAACAAAATTAACTGAAACACCTACAGTCAACAGCCTGATGCGCTTCACGTTTGCTCCAAGACGCGGAGCAGTAAGAAAATTGATCAGGAAGCGAATACAGGATTATTACCTGCAAAATGAACCAACGGTAGCGGTATCAAAGTAGCGGTACTTTACTTTTCTTTTCTTATACAGATCAAACAGACCAATCCACTACTACTTTTATCTCATCGGCTGAATGCTGATGCAGTGCTTTCTCAAAATCAGTAAAAGGTATTTTTTCTGTAATGATTGCTTGAATTGGACCAGGCCATTTTTCATAACTGGCATATAGATCTTCAACCGCCATTTTATAATGATCAATACTCGCATTTACACTTCCAAGTATGATCTGGTTTTTGAGTACCAATTGCTGCATAAGATCGCCAGCCATGATGGTCAGTGGCCTTTCGCCAGATGGAATACCAGTAGCTACATAAATACCGTTGATGGCTAATGTATCTATCAGTTGAATTTGAAGTTTGGCAATTCCTGTGGCTTCAAATACAAAGTCAGCAGGACCAAATGCATCATCAATATCTGTCACCTTCACCTGCCTGCCATCTATATACTTTCCACCTATCTGCTTTAGTATCTGTGGACGAAGGGTATCTTCATCTACCACATCCATTCCCAGTACTTCGGCGCCACGAAGACGAAGTGCAAAAGCTGCCATCAATCCTATTGCTCCAATACCCGCTATTAAAGCCTTTTTTCCTTTCAACCAATTTTCTTCCCTGTCAAAGTTCTTCAGCCTTGCAGACTGCATGATCATTGCTTCATCTATAGCCTTTGCGGCAACAGACATAGGCTCTGTTAATACACCTATACTTTTTATTGCTTCAGGAACCTTTACCAGGTATTGCTCATTGTCCACCACGTATTGTGACTGGAAACCATCAGCAGCTTTTATACCTCGCTCTGTATAATCTCCGGTATAACACATATCGCTGCGGTTGTTGTTGCAGGCGTTACACTTGCCGCATCCTCTTCGCACAGTGAACACCGCATAATCGCCCGGCTTAACAGATGTTACCTCGTCGCCTACTTCTACTACCTGGCCAAACATTTCATGTCCTATGATCAATTGCCGCTTGCCTTCAGGCGCATCAGCCCTACCACCAGCTGCTTCTTCCCTATCAGTGCCGCAGATACCTACCTGAAGCATCTTTATTTTTACTTCACCTGGTTGCGTGATCAACGGTTCATCTACCTCGGCCAACGATACATTGGAAGTTCCTGGAATTAAGGCAATCGCTTTCATATGTTATGCATTTATGTCTTTGTTACCGACTATTGTTGGTTGCTTTTCAAGTTTAAGCACTGGCTAGTCCTGATTGTAAAGACCAAGCTATTCTCCTCTGTTTGCTATAGCTGAACAAGTCCATACACAACATCAATTGCGAATAATTGTTGGATTATTTAAGCAACTAAGGAAACAGGCTCCTCTGTATAAACAACAACACGCGTGCCTGCCACCATATCACCTATTCTTCTTGCAGGACTGAATAAAGAAACCAGGACCTCGATAGGCCAAACGAATTATAGAATTCGAACAGAAAATTCAACGAGTTGCGGCTAATCCTAAAACCATCCAGCAGGTAACTTCCACGTAAGAAGCATCACTTCAAACTTTAAACCTTAAACTTCAAACCAAACAGCTTTCACTTAATTAAACCAAACAGCATAGCCTTGTCGTCGTAAGTGCAACGCAAGCTTCTCTTCCATTGCCAAAGCTTCTGCACGGGTCATGGGTTCTACATTCAGGTGTTCATATAAACTTGGCCTAAGGTATATGCCATACTTCTGAACGATGTTAGCAGATAGCTTATGGCCTTTGCCGTTAATGTAGCCCGTCTTGTGTTGTTTCAATCTTTCCGCCGGTGTCTTACTCGTCATGCCTACATAAAGGCACTCCAGTGTACCATTGAATTGCGGGTTAGCAGCCCTGAACTTCCAGTTTTCGGTAAACACTTTTTTAGAAAGTTCTACTACGTATACACGGTATGTCACTTTCGGCATTTCTTCAATCTTTGCAGGTGTATATGCAAAATACGAAGCACTGCTGGAGGTTAGACAGCAGCTATCTATTGTTGTTCAAGATTGATTTTTGTTATATGCACAAGGTCATCCTGCTAGTGACAAGACGTACAGCTTTGTCCCTGCGGGGTCTCCTTCAAGCCTACTGTGCGAATGTCAGGGACCCTGCAGTACGGAAGGCATTCGTTAGATCATCCCTCGATTGTCCGGTGTCCCTTCGGAGACCCCAGACGGACAAAAATGTTCATTTACTTGATGAAATTTTTTGCTCCTACTATTCTACTCTCTACAACAGTTACTGCATAAGGGACATTAGGCCGGTTCGGTGTCGAGTGCAACGAGACATTCAAACATTGCGCAGCTTTGTTTGAAAGAAGCGGACGGAGTCCCGTTGCAGTAACGAGGCCATGCGGCCTGAGCTGTTTATTTAGAAAATTTAATCCTTGCGGGTCTCCTTCAAGCCTCCTGTGCCATTGCCAGGGATCCTGCAGTACGGAAGGCATCGGTAGACCATCCTAAAGTGTATAAGGTCCCTTCGAAGATCCCAGACGGACAATAACTACTTATCCTGTGGATTTTAACCAATCAATTGTACGACTACAAAGGGGTCTTTTGACAATAATGAATATGCTCAAACTACTCCAGGATGGCATCAAGACTTTTCCTGTCATACACCTTCCCATTAAAGATTACCAGGTTGATATCTTTAGCATTGGATATATCCTGTAAAGGATTTGCGTTTAGCAGTACCAGGTCGGCGCGCTTACCCTTATGTATAGAACCAGTTTCAGCTTCCTTTTTAAAAAACCGTGCAGGATTGATGGTTGCCGCCTGCAGCGCCTGTAGTGGCGAAAGACCTGACCTCACCAGCAACTCCAGTTCTTCGTGAAGGCTGCTTCCCGGGTAGACATAGGGGATGGCCATGTCTGTTCCTGCTAGTAAAGGAACGCCGGCTCTTTGCATGGAGGCAGTACGTTGTTGCATGACCGGCATCATACTTTGCATGTATTCCACTGTCTTGCTCACATTGTCGCCCCATGCTTCTGTTTGCTTTTGCCAATGGTGTTTTAGTATGGGTGAAACCTGGCCTAAGCGTTTATCATTGCGTAATGACGAGTCATTATAGCGTGCGATCTTGTCTATTATCAATAGCGTTGGTGTAAAGAATGTTCCGGCATCTTTCATCATCGAGATAGTAGTGTCGTTTAGGCCTGGTGTAAACAGCACATGTTCAATGCTGCTTTGCCCGGCCTCAATAACCGCTTGCAGGGGCAGTGAAGCAGGCTTGTGTCCCACGAAAGCTATGTTGTGTTTTGCAGCCTGGTCTGCCAGCGCCAGGTAGGCATCTTTCGATATTTGTTGATGCACCTTGATAAAGTCTACTCCCAGTGCTACCAGCGAGTCAACGGCTTTGCGTGCCTCAGCCGGTGTGTTAACCGTTACACGCAGTTCATTCACAAAAAACGGCCCGTCTATTATAGGCCCGGGAGCAATGATATGCGGCCCTACCTGTTTACCCTGCTCAATTTCATTTCTCCACTGCTTTATCGTATCAAGAGAATTGGCGCCCATGTCTCTTACCCCCGTAACACCGTAAGCAATAAAATAGGGCAGCGATTGTTTGGTGGCTAGTTCAAGGTGTACATGCATATCCCACAGGCCGGGTACCAGGTATTTACCCTGTGCATCAATAACCGAAGTACCCCGCGCTATTCGCACGCTGGACGCGTACCCTGTTTCGATTATCCTGTCTCCTTCAATAACTACAGCCTGGTTGGGAAGCAGGCCACCATTTCTTACATCAACTATGGTAACATTGGTTAAAGCAATTCTTCCACGAGCAGCAGTATTCCTGGCCGGGGAACAGGCAGCAAACAAGATTATGGAAAGCAGGAAAAAGTATGTTGTTTTCATCTACCGCTTTTTGAGCTTAGCCAAAGGCTACAACCACCTTAACACGAGTCGCTAGCGTATCCAGCTAAACCCGCAGATGATCCACTTTTCTGATCTTCAAACACCAGGCCTGCTTTCAAACTATTTTAGCAGGTACGAGATACGAAGTGCGAACAGGTTCTGGTAGCACTATGCTTTTTTTGTTTATAAACTTGATGGGATGCCTCCTTCGTCGGCATGACAAAAACCAGGAACCAGAAACATCTAAACCAGAAACTTCAGCGGACGCCTCCTTCGTCAGCACTCACTGTGCTTTCGCTCATTTTCCTATCATTATATTATAAGCTGCCGGAATATCAAATCCATGAAAATGATTGGTAAGGCCGTATAGTATTACAACCGTTGTACAGATGCCGGCAGCTAATACCAGTTTGGATTGATCAACAGGCCTGCAACCAAATACATCCCGCTTCATTTTTTTATTATGCACTGCAGCAATGTGACCAAAAAATGAAAGAAGGGCAAGGGTATAATAAGGGATGAAAAACAAGCTTGTCGGAAAACTATTCATGCCCGCTACTCCAAAATAGAAGTTGGTATCGAGGTGTAAAAAAATTCGCCCTGTGAAAACTGCACTAACATGAATAACAAAGAATATAGCCAGGTACAAGCCCGACCATATATGCAACTTGTCGAATGCAGCAGTAGCCGTTCTCCTATTCTGTTTAAAAAGCTTTAGCCCCGAATAAACCTGGACACAAACCGCCATCAATAAAATGGCTTCAACAACAAGGTTGCGGTAAATCAGTCTGAGGAACGTCATTACTTCTATATGCCTGGCTGGCCCAAATAGACTGCAAACATGATTGAATAGATGAAGGCCTACGAAAACAGTAATGATGAGGCCTGATATGTAATGAAGCTGTTTGGTTGACATAGGTAGCTAAGCGGTTTACTAAGGGATTTAGGGGTGCAATAGTATTGCAAAACCCTGGCGATCGACAACCGGCCATCATTATGTTTCTGTGTTCGTTCTTATCACCAACTATATCAACTGCACAGCATGAAGTTGCCATTGACATAATAGAATGTAAACCGCTTAGTTCATCCACGCTACTTTTCTATCTCCATTGCAGAATAGAATCTGGCTCATATTGAATGTTCGTGTGTTGGTAATCTCTTACCTTGAAGTATGAATAGTTGTGTAAAAAGATCTATCCTTTTCCTGTCATTGTCTTTCCTGTGTCTCCAGGTAATCTATGGCCAAAAGCTCTACTTCCCTGATTCGGTTTGGCAGACAAGGACGCCTCAGCAGCTAAAGCTGGATGCAGCCCTTATTGATAGTGCCGTACGCTTTGCCATCAACAACGAAGTGAACATGGACTACGACATGCGGCTGGCTAACATCAAGGCGTTTGGCGTTAATGCCCGCGAACCCAACTACAAGATCATAGGCCCGATGAAAGACCGCGGTAAGCCTGCCGGTTTGATCATTAAGAATGGGTTTATCGTCGCACAGTGGGGAGACGTAGACAGGATGGACATGACGTTTAGCGTTGCCAAAAGTTACCTCTCTACCGTTGCCGGTCTTGCAGAGGATGCACGTTTGATCCGCAGCCTTGATGATAAGGTAAGCCAATATGTATGGGATGAAACCTTTGAAGGCGCACATAATCAAAAGATCACGTGGCGGCATATGCTGCACCAATCATCCGACTGGTCGGGCTGCCTCTTTGATATATGCGACTGGGCCGATCGTCCGCCGCGCACCGGCAGCATCGATGAATGGCGGGCAAGAAAGCTGAATGAACCAGGCACTGTGTACAAATACAATGATGTACGGATAAATGCATTGGCTTACGCCTTGTTGCAAGTGTGGCGCAAGCCATTGCCGATGGTGCTTAAAGAAAAGATCATGGACCCGATTGGCGCCTCTTCTACCTGGCGCTGGTATGGCTATGAAAATTCATTTGTGAATGTAGACGGCCTGATGATGCAATCCGTAAGCGGCGGCGGCCATTTTGGTGGCGGAATATTCATCAATACATTGGATCAGGCACGTTTTGGTTTGCTATTTGCCCGCCGGGGAAAATGGCAGGAAAAACAGTTGCTTTCAGAGAGATGGGTGAACGGAGTAACCGAAACAACAGCAGCTAACAAAACCTATGGCATGCTATGGTGGACCAATGAAGATGGTCACCTGGGAAAGCTATCCAAAACTGTATATGCAGCCGAAGGATTTGGTGGAAACTTTATTGTAATTGATAGCAAAAACGACCTGGTGATTGTTACCCGCTGGCTGGAGCCACGCATGATAGGGCAATTGGTGGACCTGGTGGAAAGTGCAGTTGGCAAGTGATTATAGGTTCATACTAGTTCCTTCGCTTGGTCATGAACTAAAGCTGAAGCTGTCAACATTCTGCCGCACTTGCACAAATACGATTGTTGTGTGCAGTCAGTTAGCAATTTTCACTATGATTTCATTTTCTGTCAAGTCATGAGCTATAGCTAAATCCATGACCATATTTTTGAATTGTCCAAGTGCTTTTCCATAGTTCAAACAAGACAACTTGTTTAATCTGTCTATATGATTGGGCTCTTTTAGAATTTCAAAGTTGACTGATTCTTGGTTGTTTTCAAGCGTCATTGGTGGTGTGTCAAACGTCTTCAGAAACTCTTTATTATGCAGTATTTTATTCCTTAAGGTTATTAGTTCACATAACGTTTTATAGGTTGCCGTTTTAGTATTGAATGTATATCGTCCATTTGAAATAATTGTTGGTGTCATTAGAAGCTTTTTGGCAAAAGGCAAATTAATATAACCCTCTGCATAAGCTTTATAGTTCTCATGTCCATAATGATTTAAACAGAAATCCGTCAATAGAAAGTTCAAAGAGTACTCCAAGGTTGCTGCGCAAAGTGTAAAGAAGCTAAAATATAGGTAGTCATTTTTTTTATTGTCTGATATGTCTTTATAGGCAGACCGAAGTTTTTCATAATAAGCTTCAGTATCATTCCAAAGTACATATCCCTTGGTTTCGCCGTTCAAGTTCAGAATTAGGCGTGCTGTCATTGTATCTTTTTCCATAATCAAAGGGTTGAAGATTGCACACAACGGACAGGGCTTGCTGCTGTGGCGGTATTCATTGCTTATCCAGCCCAGAACGGCTGCTGATAAATGTACAAAAGTTAATGTCTATTTTGAATGTTCATCTGTGTTCCGTCTGAACAAACTGCTGCCGATTGGCGATTTATAGCTGGCAGCCTATTCGTCGCCCCTCAATAGCAGCAAGCCGATGTTGCCTGCTGTGTTTCATTTTTTCCAAGACATAAATTCCTCAAAGGGAACTCCTGTAGCTCCTTTAGAAGAAAATGTAATCTGGTCTTGATACTTTTGAAAAATATACGAATTAGGTTTATTTATGTCTATTACTACAACTGGCTTGTTATAAATAAGGAAATTGTTTTCAATAAATTCATTAATTCCCTTGTCCTGAAACCCGTATCCAATAACAAGAAGCAAATTTGAGTTTAAAAGATTTTTTTTGAAATGAGTAAACAAGTTCTCGTAGAAGGGTTGATTATATTGTCTAATCTTTTCTGTCGTTCCTGTTAAATAATCCGGCTCATTTTCAGCAAAAGGGGCTTCATATGCGTATTTTTTTGCTTCCTCATCAAACCGTTCCATGTAAAAGTCTGTAACTCCAAATCCTCGTTTAACTCTTACTGTCTCACCCGTTCTTGTATTGTGAAGTATACAATTGTCTATGCTGCCATGAAGTTTGAACAAACGTAATTTGTTGTCGTAGTCACCAGTATAAAATCTCAATCGAACCATGTAAGTTTTATGAATCACTCCATCAGATGTTTTGTGGTCTATCGAAATTTGACCGTAATAAGGCGAACCATATTCAGAAAAACCATCTGTGAAGTTTTGCCAAAGGTCTGAATGCTTGTTAGCCATATGGTCAAAAAATAAATCATGGTTCAAAGTATGAACGTTGACAGTCCTGTCTGTCAAATTTTCTCTGATAAACCCGAAAAATGGGTCATATGGTGGGTAGTTCAAATAGCTGACGTCTTCATAAAAACGTGGCACTACTAACAAGTCTGCTACAAGCTGATTTAAAATTTTACAAAATCGCCAGACAAGATTGTGGTCGTCATCTAAGAAACTTTTTTTGTGAAATGGCTTTCGGAATTCATCACAGAATTTGCTTATTCTATTATCATCCTTCTTGTACCTTAAAAAGTCGGTAATATAGTCGTAGAAAACTTCATAATTAAATGCCTCAACATCGCCATTCAAAACTACATCTCGATAGAAGGTGGTAAATTCTTGGGCAAAATGTTTGTCTGTGTAAGAAGACCAGTCATTAGGGTCACGCCAGTCAGAATTATAAAATCCCGCTGTTTGCGCTGAGGTTAGATAAAAGTCGTTCTCCTTAAGATTACGAAGTTTATTATTGATAGACGAAACTGTCGGTAAACCCTCGGGCACAGAAAATCCAGAGCCTAATAATATTGAAAGTTCGGGTGTCATAGTAACATTGCAGGCAACGTTGGACGTATTTGTGCAGGTGTGGTATTCAGGGAACATTCAGCCTGAACAAATGCTTGCCTAAAGATACTGCTGTTGATGATTACTTACTAAAGTTTAATAGATATTCTACCGCCGAAACAGCAGCAGAAATAATGAACAGCAGCCGAAGCTGTCAACATTCTGCCGCATTTGCACAATTACGCATGTTGGCTGCTGCCAAGTCAAAGTGGGTCATTGAAAAAGTCATTAAAGATGTGGAATTTCATTTGACTGCCTACAGATTTTGGTCGTAAATAAAGTTCCATATCCCGAAACACAGAATCCAAATCCTTCAAATCGAAATCTGTATAAATTAAGACAAATATTCCATGTTTCTTGAAGTAGCTTTTATGTTTCGACATTTCATTTTCAAAATTCCCTTTTGCCACATCATTTATTTGTTCTTGAGACATAGATTTTGTTTTTGACAAGTATCCATGAGTTGACCAAGGAGACAATTCAAAACCTATCTTATTCAACTGTGAAGCTTCAATTATCGTGAAGTCAAGACGGTATTTGTGCTTTTTGGCAAGACCGTCATATCGAAATTCAGGTATAAGCAAGGGTATTTCATGAGGATTTTCAGCCGCATTAACATATATTGAATACATTTCAGCAAGCTTGTACTCGTACTCGGAGCCTGAATTTCTAACTATAACATTTGTGAAAAAGTTTAGGTATTCTTCTACCGTTTTAAACTCCAACTTCGCATTCTTAAAAGGAACAACTAAGCCTGTGGCTAAAATATGACCAATTGACCAATATCTATGGGGGAAATGTCTGATTTCACTTTTGTCATTTTCCCAATTAGTTCCATTAAATCTTGGTGTCACCAAAATACCGTAATTAGCATTTGCTTGTCCTATCCATATTTCAGCTTCTTCAATAGTAGGTCTCTTTTTCGAAAGAGCATCTATATGCTTTATGTACGTTCTTTCTAAAAACAGGTAAAGATAGTCTTGAAAAACCTTGTGTTTCTGTAACAGTTTGTAAGTCTCATAATGATTGTTCCCTTCTCTCCATCTGGGGTCAATGTTTTTTCTTATGTAATTCTTGAAGCCGTCAAGCCAAAGTGCTATAAACTGTTGGGGAGAGTCAACTACCACATTTTTTATATCAAGATATTGGCCAAACTTTCCTCCAATCTTTCCATGTAGGGAGTATTCTGATTCAAATCCTGTTGCTTCTAAAACACTCGGTAGTAATGCTCTCAATTTCTCCTTTAGTTCCTTAATAACCTTGTTTCTTGCAGTTTTTTCTGGGTCTCGTTTTGCCATGAGGTTTGAAATTTGGTTACAGCCAACGTGTGTATTGTCATCTATCCACAATGTATGAAATAAATATTGACAGCATAACTGACAATGTATTATGCTGCTTTAGGTAACACTTTTGTTATTGCCACAATACGCTTCCTGTTTTCATCTATACTTGTTCAAACCTGTTCCTGTTCTCCCTCCATCCTCTGTTCTCCCAATATCTGCAGGAAATAACACCTGGTTGAATATCCTCCGTCGGGCTACAATTACATGCTGTTAATCGTAGTAGTACGAAGTGGTGTAGTCTTCTTACCATGTTTGATTTAATAGATTCACAAGGAAGGGGTTATACATCAGCATTTCCCCCAAATAAAAACAGGTTCCCTTCTATTACATGTGCAATTAAAGGGAACCTGCGGTTATGTTTTTAGCCTGCTTATTTATGCTTCGCAACTGGAGCAGGTAACAAGGTTTGTCACCATTTCTTTTGATACACTCTGGCTGCGTTGGTAATACAATGTTTTAATGCCTAGCTGCCATGCTTCGATCATTAGTTTGTTTACTTCTTTTACCGGCAGATTAGGTGGTATGTTCAGGTTCAGGCTTTGTCCCTGGTCGATGTATTTCTGGCGGATGGAGGCTTGTTGGATGATCTCCAACTGGCTGATCTCTTTAAAGGTTTTGAATACATCCTTTTCCTCCCTGGCCAATTCTTTCAGGTGCTGTACGCTACCATGGTTCAGCATAATGCTCCGCCAGATATCTTCCGTATCGATTCCCTTATACTCCAGCAATTGCTTCAGGTATTTATTTTGGCGCATAAAATTACCTTTCGCCAATCCTGCTTTAAAGTAATTGCTGCTGAATGGCTCGATACCTGGCGAGCTTTGTCCCAGGATAGCCGATGAGGAAGTGGTAGGCGCAATCGCTAAAGTGGTAGTGTTGCGACGACCATATCCTTTCAACAGATCCGGTTCACCATAAATGCGGGCAAGGTCGGCCGAGGCTTTGTCGGCTTTTTCGCGCAAATCGCTGAAGATGGCCGTGGTGAGTTGTTTGGATCTTAAACCCTCAAAAGGGATCATGTTTTTCTGCAGGTAAGAATGCCATCCTAAAACACCCAATCCCAAAGCACGATGCCTTTTGGCAAAGCGGTTAGCACTTGCCAGGTAATAATTGCCTTCTGTCTTGTTGATGAACTCCTGTAATACCGCATCTAAAAAGAAGATAGCGAGGCGCACCGCATCTGTATCCTTCCATTCATCATACAATTCCAGGTTCATGGAAGAGAGGCAACAGATGAACGACTCATCATTGTTAGACGGCAGCATGATCTCGCTGCACAGGTTGCTGGCGTTGATGGTATAGTTATGATCTTTATAAACCTGCGGCCTTTCTTTATTTACGTTGTCGGTAAAGAACAAATAAGGCAAACCTTTTTGCTGGCGGCTTTCCAGCACCTTCGCCCATATTTCTCTCTTGGATATATCACCATCGATCATGTCCTGCATCCAGTAATCGGGTATGCAAACAGCATTGAACAAATTCTGGATAGGGTGCCCGATACTTTTAATTTTCAAAAACTCTTCAATATCCGGGTGGTCTATATCGAGGTAGGCTGCAAATGCACCACGTCTTACACCACCTTGCGATATAGTGTCCATGGCTGTATCAAACAGCCGCATGAAGCTAACTGCACCACTGCTTTTACCATTATCAGTAACGGCGCTGCCACGACCACGCAAACTGCCAAAATAAGCAGAAGTACCGCCGCCTATTTTTGTTTGCATGATCACCTCGCCCAGCTTGTGTGTAATGCCCTCAATATTGTCGGGTATATGCACATTGAAACAGGAAATAGGCAGCCCCCGCTCCGTACCCATATTAGCCCAAATAGGCGAGCTTAAACTCATCCATCCCCGCTCGATCATTTCGCGAAAAGACTCCGCTAGCTCAGGTTTATACAACCGCTGTGCAGCAGCCTTACAAATACGTTCTATAGCGCCATCTACCGTTTCGCCTTTTAACAGGTAACCACGATTGAGCATCTGCTCACTCTCTTCATTTTTCCACCAGTATTTTTCTGTCAGGGGCGTTTTAGAAATCAGTGGTGTTACAATATCCATATCGAAAATCTTTTGCGTTCTAATTAAATGTGATTGCTTAAAACAAGTCGTTGGCCGTAATGCTCTTATCGTGCTTGGTATATTCTACCGGTCGCTTAGCGAAGAAGTCATCCAGGCTGTTGGCAAAAACTTCTTCTTCAAACCACTTCATCGGCTCGTATTGACTGTGGCTAATGAAGAACTGTTCAGGAAAATTGATTTTTTGCAAACATTCATCTACCCTGAATTTTATAAAATTCAACAGGTCGCTTTTCGTGATCGTATCAATCTCGCCTTCCTGGAAGATCCAGTCGATGATCTGTTCTTCAATTTCGATGAAATCTGTTATCAGGTTGGTTGTTTGTTCTATCAAAGCATCGTCAATCAATTCTGGATATTCCTCCCTCAATTTATTGATAAGATAAATACCTGCGTTTGCATGCAGTTGTTCATCTACCGACGTCCATGCAATGATGTTGCTTACGTTTTTCATCAGCCCTTTAAACCGCGTAAAAGAAAGCACGACAGCAAACTGGCTGAACAGGGATACGTTTTCAATCAGGATGGTGAACAGGATCAATGAAATGACATATTCTCTCTGGTCGCTTGAATTAACCTTACTTAATGCACCGGATAGGAATGCCAGACGCTGCTTCACAACCGGCACTTCTATCAGTTTTTCAAATTCATCATTGTAGCCTAGAACCTCCAGCAAACGCGAATAGGCCTCTGAGTGGCGGAATTCGCATTCGGCGAAAGTGGTACCCAGTCCATTCAACTCCGGCTTTGGAAAATGATTGTACAAGTTGCCCCAGAAAGACTTTACCGATACTTCAATTTGTGCAATGGTGAGTAAGCTGTTCTTGATAGCGCTTTGTTCACTTTCGGTAAGGTGAGAGTGAAAGTCCTGCACATCAGCGGTAAAATCCACTTCTGAGTGTACCCAAAACGATTTGTTGATTGCTTCAGTAAACTGCAATACTTCCGGGTACTCGAATGGCTTGTAATTAATTCTTTTATCAAATAATCCCATAAAACGTTTATTGTTATTTCAACTGTATTTTAATTCTTGCCGGTATGTCCAAATCCTCCTGCACCTCTTTCGGTAACATTGATCTCTTCTACCGCTCTCAACTGTACCCGCTCCACTTTCTGAAACACCATTTGCGCTATTCTATCGCCATTGTTGATGGTTACCTGTTCATTCGAAAGATTAACCAGGATCACTTTTATCTCACCCCTGTAATCTGCATCTATGGTACCCGGCGTATTCAGGCAGGTAATTCCCTGTTTGATGGCCAGGCCGCTTCTTGGGCGTATCTGCGCTTCATAACCAGCTGGCAGTTCTAAAAAAAGACCTGTTGGTATCAAAGCTCGTTGCAGCGGTTCTAAAGTCACCACCTCGTTTACAAAAGCCCTGATGTCCATACCTGAAGATCCTTCGGTGGCATATTCAGGCAATGGATTGGTTGATCGGTTGATGATGGATATATCTGTATGTAGCATGATAATTATTAATTCATCTTGTTAGTTTATTACTGTAACACTCGCGGATAGAGTGCAGGAAGCTGAAGGCTGAGCCGATAGAAGGGCGTAACGATCAGTACCTACTTTTCCTCCGAAAGCATTGTTACTAAATTGAATGCGGCAGGTCTTCTGACTTGCTCCGTTGTTCATAGCCTTCCCGTTCTTTTAAGAACAGTGGCTTGAAGATGACAACCATGATAGGAGCTCCCAGCTACGGGGATAGTCCGGGACTTGCACCTGGTTCCCTTTAAATCCCGCCGTGGCGGGAACCGTATCATGTTCAAAATAATGACATAAGAATAGAAGGGGGCCAACTTGTTGTTCACCCTATGTTGAAAACAAATATTGTCCCGCTGGACTGGTCGGCGAATAGAGAAAATGCCGCTGCTATCAAAGGTGAGGCTGATGCGGTATCCCGCCCATCCAGGTGAATAGCTTGCCCTGGAGGTGGTAATTCTGTTGCGGGATAACCCTGCTGCCAGGGAAGATTGAGGTGTTCCTACGGAAGACTTCGAAAACTGAGCTGGAGACACTACGGAAAGCTGGTTTGCCATAAGGGACACTACCGAAAGTTGGGGAAGCAAGGAGGCCGCGGCATGACAATCATTGATCAAGCAGCGTATTTACCCTTATAAGCATATCTTCGTCCACTTTTTGAAACTGGTTGTAAAGTTGCCGTTCCTACAAGCATCTTAAGAAACGGGGAAACATACGCTGGAGCCATAAGTAAATAATATTCTAACCTTTAAATTTTAATTGTATGTCAAAAACAGCTCATCCTAAAAAGAATAAGCCTACTAAAAAGAAAAGCTCAGCACAGAAGAAAGCTAAAGCGCTAACAAAGAGAGCACGTTAAGGTGCAAACGAAGACAGCCCGGTTCAAACTGCCGGGCTTCTTTTTTACGCCTTGTTGGTGTTTTGGTTTAACACTTCCAGCGCCAGCTTTTCCTCGCCAGCAACTTCTCCCCCAGCTCTCCTTGGATGTTTTAAGGAAGCGAATGACACGTCTTCATGTTTATCCCTGCTGTGTCTCCTTAAAAGCTGCGGTGTCTCCTTAAAAGGTATCGTGCGTTTGCCACGGTCCCCTTCAATACCAAGGTGTTCTATAGACCATGGTCTCGAGTATGGTTTCCTAAAGGTGTTCTGTTTTTTCCTCAGATTTTTGTACAGTAAGGTTTATTTACTTGCTGTTTTTCCGATACTTAACTCTACTCTCTTACTAAGACATGTTGATTACAGAGTTATAGAACCCGGCTTTTCATCCTCTTGATGTCACTTTTTTTGTGTGCCCAAAAAGTAACCAAAAAAAAGGCGACCGGGAATGATATACAGCCCATTCCCGGAGTCTTACTATTGAGCTTTTGTACTACCCTGCCTGCCGGCAGGCAGGTGTTGTAAACAGCAGCGGGACGTTGATGCCTTGATAAGTTAGCAAGCTGCTTAAAACGATGATATAAAAAGTTCCAAAAAGGGAATATGCATGAAAAACCTATGCTGAAGTCACAACCTGCCTGCCGGTAGGCAGGTAGCACTTATGCTTAATCAGGGAACAAGGAAAGGAACGGGGTGTAATCATTCTCGACAACGGAAAGACTGACAAGTCGGCATTTGAATTTATGTTTCCCTAAATAGCACGGGGCGCTTTCCCCTGAAAGCACCCCGAACAAGATCGTGAAAAAGGAAACTCTTTTTGAGTTCTAAGGACAAGTGATATTAGGATTGAATGGTTGGAAAATACCTCGAGGATTGTGCTCGTATAACCAAACATGAAGGCTCCAGTGATCTATGCCCTGTGCTGCAAGCGGTGGTACGCCACCAACATCCAGTAGCTGATCGCCAAACTTCGGATGCGGCTGCCCGGTATTTATTACAATATATTCCAACGCTACCATGCGCAGGTTACCGTCAGGACCAGTGGCATAAAGTATCACCTCAGGTTTCAGGGGATCAAACACCGGATCAACCAGCGAAGGATTAAGCCAGTGGTAACCCATGCCTCCCAGAAGAGGGTGAGATACACAATGATCATCGCGCTCATAGCCGGCTTTCAATGCCTGGGTGGTAGAATGGAACCTGGAAGTAGCCTGTTTCACCGATTTCAGCAGATCTGATTTGTCATTTTCAGACTTTGATTTTTCAGATAATGCAGCGTTTGACGTCACCTCTCCAGGTGCGGCGTCGTTTGCTACTTGTTTTGTGCAGGAAATCGCTAACAGCAGCAATCCACACAAAAGAAATGGGCTGTTTGATAGTTTTCTTTTCATTTGGTAAAGTATTAAGTGATGAAAGAAAATGCCTATTGGTAGTTGCCTGTCGTAGAATGTTCCCTGGCACTCGCAATACTATCAGAACGATCTTATAACGGAAGGATTAGCAGCAGGTAAAAGTATAAACTCAAATTGTTAAGTGCAAGCTTTTACAGGAGGTATTTTCCTGAACTTATCACTAGGCAATAGAGTGCTGCGGGCGAATAGAACTATGGTTTACATTTCCTGTTTTTAATACTTTGGCCCAAGCGCACACACACAAGATCAAACACCATTGCACCGCTCCTTGCTGCACTGATTTCTATGCAGCTTTAGTCAAAACTTTCTCATATGCCTTTCTTGGGCTTCCTCTAAAATATACTTCACCACAATAAACATAGCCTGCTTTTTCAAACGTCTTCATCATAGCAACGTTATCAAAATTGGTGTCCGCTTTAATGCTGTAAATGTTGTTGCTGAGCGCATACGATTCTATAAATGCTAAAATCTTTTTAGCTAAGCCTTTGCCCAAATGGTTTTCAGAAATGGCTACCCGGTGAAACACTACAAAATCACCGTCCGTTAGCCACTTCCCCTCTATATGGGCATACTCTGGTTCATCATTGATCAATACTGCGGTATATCCAACTACGGTCTCTCCTTCCGTCAATACAAAACCCACTTCTTGGTCAATGTCATTCCTTACAACTTCCGGGTTCGGGTAACCATCCTGCCACTGGTTGCTGCCGTCCGTTTTCCTGCGTTCAATGGCTCGTTGTAGAATGCTCCATATTTGATCTAGCTCCGCCATAGTGGCTTTTCTGAAGTTATGTTCCATTTTGTAAAAATTTAATTAAGTGTTCTATGTAATAATTCTAATCAGCTTTATTTATTGGCCATGCTAACTGCAATGCTTCTCCTCGATTCATTTTGTTGAGGCATTAGTTTCGGCACCATCAAAAAGAAAACGATATTGATGAGTGCCAACAAGCAGCATGCATTGAGAAATACCGTTACGCTAAACTGCTCTATCAAAAAGCTCCCGATAAAAGGTGTTAGTGCCTGGGCGATCAAAGGCATTCGGGCAAGTTTTCCTACAGCGACGGCATAATTTTCCTGTCCGAAAATTGCTAAAGGCAACGTTCCTCTTAAAATAGAACGCATACCGTTTCCCATACCGAATAGAATGATTCCCGGTATTGCAAAATTGGGATTGAGCGATAACAATAGAATGCCAACGAGCGTAATGACAGCTGAAATGATGGCTGTCTTAACAGGTGCATTTCTGGAGAACACTAACTCCAGTACCCGAACACCTGCCTGGCTTGGCCCTAAGAAAGCAACAGCACTAACTACAGCTGCCATTGCCATCTCTTTATCCAGCAAAATGTCAATCAAATGAATGACAATACCTGTTGTCAAAACAGCACCAACCGTAAAATTTACAAGCAACAGGTAATAGATCCTGGAACGGAAAGGCTTGTGTGGATTTGTCTTTTTATCATTCAGCTGTGGTTTTATGGCGGCTTTGCTCCCTGCAGGAGGTAAAGTGTATCGATGAATAGGTAATATAGTGACGAGCAATATGGCCGCATATATAAAACAGGCAGTACGCCAACCGTAGTCACTCAGCAGAAGCGAGACAATAAACCAGGAAATGGTTGGAGCCAGGCTGGCAATCAGCGTTACCTGAACAATTACCCTGCTTGTGGCCTTTCCGTAGCTTTTTCCAAGTGAAGCAAACAGTGCATCATATAAGCCCATTCCCATGGCAACACCTACGATAGTCCAACCTACCAGGAATAAGAAATAATGTTCTGAAAAGCCAATGACAGTTAGACCCAAAGCCATGATGATACCTGCATAAGGCAAAACAAAATTTTTCTCATTTTCACCTATGATCTTTCCGATTCGAGGCAATAGCAACCCTGAAATCAACAGCGACAGGGAAAGGGCGCCATAAACCATCTGGTATGACCAGCCTGTCTCCTGCATGATCGGTTCCGCCAGGATCGATAAAATGAAATACGAGCCGCCCCACAAAAGAATTTGAGCACAACCTAACGCAACGTTCTTTGTGATAGAGGGTTTTAGTACTTCTAAGGACATAGGTGATCTTTCTAATTTTCTCGAGGCAAAGTTTGGAAGACTGAATAGATTTGTAAAACGGTATTTTTCGATAAGAATGATCGATAATACCGATTAACATTATGGAACTAAGACAGCTGAGATACTTCCTGAAGGCAAAGGAATTGCTCAATTTTACCGAAGCTGCCGATAGCTTGCATATAAGCCAAAGCACCTTATCCCAACAGATTAAACAGCTGGAAGAAGAGCTCAATACTCCTTTGTTCAACAGAATAGGGAAACGGATAACACTTACGGAAGCAGGGGCACTGTTTGCATCTTATGCCGCGCAAAGTGTCCATAAAGCGAATGAAGGTTTGTTATTGCTAAATGATTTGAACGAGCTGAATGTTGGCACACTTTCCATCGGGGTTACCTATGGACTACGCAGTATCCTTACCCCGGCGTTGGTTCGTTTTGCCAGTGAGTTCCCTAGTATTAATATTCGTGTTGTATATGGCACTTCTGAAGGGTTGATTGAAGATCTAAACCAGCTTGAATTAGACTTAATCCTGGTGTTTAACGAATCCACCAATGCACATCATTTAAAATATCAACCTCTTTTTAATTCCGCTGTGACCTTCGTTACTTCCGTAACATCTCCCTTATCCGGTAAAACATCTATCACACTGGAAGAGATTTGCCAGCTTCCTTTGGTGATATCGACAAAAGGAGACAGTACCAGCCATTTTATAATCAAAGCATTTGACAGGAGTGGTTTGAGCCCTAAAATCTCTATTGAAGTGAATGACATCCCTACCATAACAGACCTAGTGAAAACAGGGAAGTGGCACGGTATCCTGGTGCAAACCAGCGTGAAAGAGGAAGACTTGGTTACCATACCCATCAAGGGCAGCGATATGGTCCGAACCGCCATGATCATTTCACTGAAAGAAGCATACGAAAAGCAAGCCGTGAAGAAATTTTGTAGCCTGCTGACGCAAGACATCATCGATCAACAAAAAGTTAGCTAACTGGCCTTTCGTCCCTGCGGGTTCTCCTTGAAAGTTATCGTGCATTTGCCAAGGGACCCTACAGTGCCAAGATGTTCAATTGACCATGACCTCAATTGTCAGAGTCCCATTCGAGACCCCAGCCGCACAAGAATATATTCCTCTGCCTTCTTTAAAATTCCTGCCCGAACAGGATTATTCCGGAGATAATCAAGTCTGGATAATATAGAATCAACACTACCAGTCACAGACTGGCTTTTGATCCTGCCTACAGGCAGGCAGGTTTCCTTCGTAATTGCCCTGCGCAACACTACAGAGAGCTGGGACCTTCTTTATAACTTCAACCAATAATACCGCAACACTTTTACCAACAGGGTGATCAATGCGCCAACCGGCAAGGCAGTTACTAATAACTATAAGTTCTCGCTGTTGTAAGACCCCGCATAACACGGCCGCAAAACAAATACAACAACAGGGTTATATTGCGGCTACTGTTTATGAAGAAGCTGCAACCTAAACTACGCCTCGCTTTCTATCCCCTGGCGAAGTACTCGCTAATACTTACCGCAACCTATGTCCTGGTATACTGGGTATTTATTGTTTTGCTACAGGTCAATGTTTTTCGTGAAGATGTTCTTGAGTGGTGGTTACCCATTTGCTTCGGATTTTTATTAGTTATGCTATTGATCCGCAAACGCGTTCATGCACTAAAGCTGGATCGGGATGATGGTCGCGTTCGTGGCTTGTACTATATGGTTGCTATGGCCACTATAGCATTGCCTGCTGGCCTGTCTGTTAATTATGTAGAAAAGGCGACCGGGACACTCACAACATTGAACATGGTAAGTGACATAGCCACGTTGCCCTCAACCAAGTATTACCAGCCAGGGTTTTATGTCATTCAGCATAATTATCCAGGAATAAAATACTCCTCTTACTATTCTGGTAAAAGAAGTGAAACGCTTCACTTCAAAATCTACATTGCCGTACCGATGAGCAATCACCTCGGGGATACACTAAAGCCAGCGCATGCTTTTCTCACCTATAGTTATCATACCAGTATATCAAGCCATACCGCCGATGCTAACAAGGAGCAGGAGTGGAACGCGTTTATCGAGCGAAGCATGAACGACTACTACAAGAACAAGAGTTTTAAGTTCAATTACCTCGAGCAATTGCCCAACAATAATGATAGGGACGAATTCATGGCAGCTGCACGCAAAAGCGATATGTACATAACTTATAGTGACGACCATAAGGTCTACCTGCTTAAACCAATAGAAGGGACATTTGCTCATCGCACCGGCAACAAGTTGCCATGGGTGTTTGGCAGTTGGACCATTTGTATGGCTGTATGGTTCGTAATGGTTATAATTCCCGGCATCCATATGAACAAGGCCCGCTGGTTCTTTCGTAAAAACTATACAATCAAGGAGGACCTTCTCCTTAACCTGCAGTCTTGGCTACCAACCCGTGATGCATATGCAACAACTGCGTTAATCTTTATTTGCTTCATCGTGTATGCACTGGTAGTGCTGTCAGGCAGCGATGTGATGCAGGTATACAACGCCAAACTGGTGGAGTGGGGTGGCTTGTTTAGATCAGGCGTGAGACAAGGTGAATACTGGCGACTGCTCACTTCTGTCTTTCTTCATGGTAGTATTGTACACCTTGTCATGAACATGCTCTCACTATACCTGGCTGGCTTATTTGTGGAGCCTGTTATTGGAAGAGCGAGGCTAATTCTTTTCTTCCTACTCACCGGTTTATGCGCGTCGGCAGCTACCATGGCATTCTCTGATTATGAACTAAGCGTAGGTGCATCCGGTGCCATCTTTGGTTTGTATGGAATATTGGTAGCTATGGTGCTTACCGGCATCTTTCCCAGGGAGCTGAAGACGTTTATGTATACGCTGCTTGCATGCACTGCAGGGATCAGCCTGTTTATGGGCTTCTTCATTCCTAATGTAAATAACATCGCGCATGTCGGGGGCTTGGTATCCGGGATCGTAGGCGGCTGGCTGTTCTTTAAATATTATAGACCGAAGCAGGATGCAGAAGGTGAACTGGACATATGACCAACAGCTGCAGAACTGTTGCGCCAGCTGGAGGAACACCAATGGATGATGAGAGACGAATTATGAATTATGAATGATGAATGATGAATTAAAAGTTACTTGTGATCAATCAAGGCATCAAGGCCCCAATGATCTTCACACACCTGCCTGCCGGCAGGCAGGGTAGTACTACAACTTGATAGCAAATGCCGAAAATGCGTCGTATATCATTATCGAGCGCCTTTCCTGCCTACCGGCAAGCAGGTTGGTTATTTTTGCGAAGCAAAAAGTGACAGAAGAAGATTAAATATTAAGTAGTAGGATTAGGTTTTAAGCTACTACCAAATTTGGTTGTAGGGGTAACACCTATTCCACATCTGCTTGTTCTTTTGTCTTGAAACAAAAGAACCAAAAATTCAAGACTCCATAACAACAGCTAAAAATGACTTCTCCTGCTAAAAGAAAATAAGTCACAACTTTTATCAGTAATTAAGCTTTTGTAGGACTTACCGGATATCAATAATTCCATACTCTTATAACATCTATTTTCTTTCTTAACGCAGTATCTGTCATTTTTCTTGACGCTGTTTTTATGATGTCGAAAGAAAAAGTCTAAGAACAGAATGATGAATGAAACAAATGCAGAATAAAAAAAAGAGAACACGGATGAATGATGAGAGAGGAGTTGTGATTTATGAGTTAGGCAAATGCAAAATGTAACATGTAAAATGTAAAGTGAAAAAAGGAAAACCCCTTGCTAATAATTAAGGCATCAAGGCCCAACTGCTTTTCACACACCTGCCTGCCGGCAGGCAGGGTAGTAATAAAGCTAAATCAGGGCCCCGCCAAGAATGGGCTGTATATCATTCTTGGCTGTCTTTTTTTGTTTCTTTTTTGGACAAGCAAAAAAGAAAATATTTAATGGTTGAATAAAGCATAATGCTTGCAAAAGAATATTTGCTCCTTTCTAGCGAAGTAAAAGTGACAAAAGAAGCAGCTACACACCTTTATAAAAACCTCAACACTTATTTACTTAGCACCAGTGTGTTTTCTTTATTATTTAAATACCAGGTGGTAAACTTATTTAGCATGCCTTTGCCTGCAATGACCTTTTTACCCTTGTCAGTAACAGCTATTATGATGTTGTCAAGCGAGAAACTTCCAACCTGGATATTGTTTACCTGGTAACGGCGGCAGGTGTCAATCATACCATTTGCCATTTCATACTCTGCAGTGCCCAGGTAATTAGATTGACCAATCAAGCCTTCTGCCTTCAGTGTTTCTTCCATGTCTTTATTAACCAGCATATCGCTGGCACCGGTATCCAGCAGCCAGAACTGGACCATACTGCCGGTTTTAATTTGTATGTACGACAGCCCGTTCAACGTTAGTACCCGAATCGTATCACTATTCGGTCCATTGATATCACTTGCTGATGATGCACTCCAGCCCCTGTTGATGTTATCACTCGTTTCAAAAGGATCACCGCAGGTGTACATCATCTCGTAAAACAACAATGAATTAGGATTGCTGAGCGATTCCATTTGTGCATCCGTTAGCTTTTTTCCTTTTACCATACTTAATTGGCAGTTGCAAAAGCTATTTACTTTTTTAGCATCAATACTGCGTTCCGTGCTTGCATTCACACTCGTGATACAACTCGCTACAAACTCTTCTTCAAAACCTTCTGCCTGCAACAATACCGATACGCCTGAATTGGTATAGCAAGCATTCATCTGCTTTTCCAGCACGCTGTCCTTTTTTATCATAGTGCCAATATCTATCACACCTTGCCTGGTATTCTCCCGGTATTGTTTGGCTGTAAAATACCTGTCGATCTTATTCACCTGGCACTCGCATATCGAAACAGCTGCACGGTTGCTCTTGTCTTTCTTCATCCCTTTCAGGCAATTATTAATCACCTGCCGCCTATTTAAAATAGACCTGCCCTCTTTACTGGTTATGTAATCACCTTGTGCATACGACTGAAAAGAAAAAATGCATACAACAAAAACAACGAAACAATAGCGCTGAAGCATGAGATAATGATAGGTTTAAAGTATTGGCTTAATAACGGGTGAATAGTAACTACGCAGTGAATGTATCCAAAAAATGTTACGGGGGAGGAAGATTGTTGTAGTTGCTTTTATGAAATGAAAGAATAGTTAATCCTTGTGCCGGATGCATGTACCCCATCAGTATTGCGGGATCCTGCTATCATGTTTGATTTAGCGATCCTGCGGAAGAATGAAACTGACTACACGAACACTTGCGCTAACAAGGAATTTATGGTACAAGCTGAAGTAACTCCGATTGATCATCGTTGCAGCCTGCCCCGTCAGCATTGCGGGGTCGCACTCTTGTACGGCAGTGCTGACAGCAGCGAGCCAACAACTGCTTGTCACCATCAGCTTTTCGAAGGTTTGCCAATACACTAACCTATCATTACCCTGCTTTTGCAAAGCAGGTTGTACGGAGAACAACCTGTCTGCCGACAGGCAGGCGTTTATCCTTAAGTTCGAGGTGGCCCTGCGGAACAGCTGGAACATAAAGGGGGGTAATGAAATTTTATTAGCATCTTTTGGTTCTTATCTATCTATACTTCTTTAAGAACTCACTACCCAACAGCTCTTTTATTTTATCTAGACGATCTTCTTTAGCACTCCACTTTTTATATAGCAGTTCAGCCATCTTTGTTTTCTCTTTATGCGGAAGGTGTGGATGAATAAGGTATCGGTACAATGAATCTCTGTACTGCTCATCCTTTGCTGATAAGCCTATCCTGCCACATTGTATAATCTCTTCTTCAGGTACTGGTTCAATCGTGATACCATGTTCTTCAGGCTTCACTAATGCAAATACATTTGGAGCTCCATCAATACAGCTATTGAAGCCGCTAATGAGTTCTGTAAGTACGTTCTGTGGACCAAAGTTGTATTGCTCCTTTGTATTAGCAGTAGCTGGCTGTAGCTTCTGTATGCTCCTAAGCAATATTCCACCATACGCTTGTTCGTTACCTATGGCAATGTCAATACCTGAACCATGTACATACCAATAGCCTGATCTTTTTTGCAACTTATGACCGTGGGTATATGAATCGTTATGCTCTTTAGAATCGTTGTAATAAAATTCAATTTCTAATAAGCGATAAAAGTTATCGTTTACCTGGATGATGTAGTTATTGAATAGATCATTGGCAATTCGGTTGAAGGAAGCGGCAATGTTAGAAGGGGATGCTACAAACATTATTAACTTATTTGCTATAGCTTGAATTGATTGGAATTATTTTTTTTAGCCTTGTCACTTCATTCTTCAATAATCTTCTTAGACCTCTTGATTAATCTAAACGACACCCCATTTAAGTTGGCTTTTCGATTCTCGTAAATAAGCTCACTAATGCTTACAAATTTAGAAACACTCATTGAAAACCTTTCATTTCTTGCTTTTGATCCCGGCACTAATAATGTATCAACAATTACTTTTCTCTTCGCCTTAAAAATTAAAAATGGGATGTAGTTTTGGTTTAACAAAACCAGAGTTACTGTGTCCCATACTTTATTTATATTGATAGAGGGCACTCGATGGTTATGATTGTAAACTCTCCCCTTAACCTGAATCTTCTCTCCTTTCTCTCCAATCAGATCATAACCTTCCTGTCTTGCAATACAAAGCTGGCATTTGAAAATTCTAGCCACCTCCACCTCTGCTATTTCACCTGTAATCCCAAGTGGTTTACCAGTCAATTTTTTGTATTCAATTGCCGCTTTTTTTGCAGCACCCAAAATTTCATATAATTGCTCCTCTTTCCCAATCATAAGACTACTATTTTATAAATCTTCTTGATGCCCTAATAATATTATAAATCATATAAGAAGCCCAAACCCTCATTAGTATGTCAACCAGTATGAACCCTCCCGCAAAAGTCTCGTCCGTCTTCCTCAAAGGGTTGATTAGCTTAAAATATTCATGAAATCCAAGCCAGAAACCATCCATAGTTCTTTGTGCCCAAGAAAAATAGAAATGACTGAACATTCCACAAAGCAACAAAAGGTAAAATAGTAATAGATGCCCTGCTAGCAAGAAAAGAAACGGTCGCCAAATACTTTGTCCGAAATCACCAGTCCATGAACTTGCCTTAATAATTAGCTTTGTCCAAAAGTTTTTTCTCCAGGTTAATGATCGATCATGCGCTTTCATTTCTAGTGAATGAAACCTTTGCTCGTTTATAGTATCACCTTGCTTACTTAGCGCATACTTCAATTGCCTTAGGATTTCCCTTTTCTTTTCATAATAAGCAATAATTGAGGGATCATAAGATGGCCTTTTAAACCATTTTCTGAAAACTGATCTTTTCTGTTCTAAAAGCTTTATTTTTTTGATTAAAGCTCTCTCTTCCTCAGATTTGCCGACGAGTCGGCCTTTGTAAGCATTAATGGAATTACTAAATCGTGCATTTACAAAAATCGTATCAACAAAATGCGCATCTAGAAAATTTATACTTCTGAACTCTTCAAAGTTTATGGAGTAAAACTCCGCTTTTCCGAGATAGGATTCAACAACTGAGAATTGGGAAGGATGATCAGTTTCAAAGGATTTTAAATTGGATAACCTTAAAGATTTTTCATTTCTATATCTATAGAAGCTTATACTATTTACTGAAACATCTTCAACTGACAAGGAAACGCTTGCACTGTACTGAAAGAAATCTAATCTTTCAATTTTTGATTTATTTCCGGATACCGTTATAACACCATGAACTTTAGGAAGATGAAAACTCAATTGTTTTAAAATAGATTTTGCGCCCCAATAACCGATATTCAGATCAATAAATTTTCCTCCATTAATTTTCAATATTCCATTGTCTTTCAAGGTCCACTTGCAAATACCAAAATCCCCTCCCTTAACATACATCTGACGCTTTACTGAAACTTCAATTAAATGAAAATCTCCTTCAAATTTCGAAGTTTCGTCAATATAAAGCTCATTATCAAAATAACAGCGTGTAAAATTGATCTCTTTCTTTATAGTAACATTATGAAAGGTTACATCCGTCTTAAAATAACAATTCTTAAAAGCCAGTAAACAATCTAATTCTCCGGTGAATCCATAATCATGTTCAAAAATTATGTTTTCAGCTTTTAATGTGTAGGTAGAAAAATCTGAAGAAGTTTGGTTTTCAAACTCTTCCTTTTCCAGCTCATAATATTGTTGGAACGACGGAAATGTTTTTAAGACACTTTTTTCTTTCGGAGTTAAATTATCCAAGTAACTCATACCTCTCCCTCCGCTACCATATTTAAAACCTGTTCCTCCTCCATCTCATACACCTTACCCCTTTGTTCAAACGCTTCCCTTAATACACTCTGCAACAACTGCTGCGCATATTGCCTGCTTTGTTGTACCTGGGCTTCTAACTGGCTTAGCTGCTGTTGCAATTGCTGTACTTTGGCTACTATAACCTTTTGTACTTTCATAGGTGGAAGAGGAAACAATAACATTCTTGATTTTTTAATACCAAAAACAAGATGGGTACTATTAGTTGATTGAGATTTTAATAAATCAATTGCTATAGGAGACTGCAAATAGTAAGTAATAAAATGGGCGTCTATACTATTTCGAAATGGTTGAACTAAAATGATATTTGCAGATAAGGTATAGTTGAAAGGCTTAGGTAAAAACGTAGGTTCACCTATAGTTCCAATTTTACCAATAATAAAATCTCCATCTTCAAGTGTATATCTTTTGTTGTGCTCCTTAAGAACTTCTACTGACACTTTTCTAGCACTATCGAAATCTATTGTTCCATCATCTCTCACTTCCGTCATTCCTATATAAGGCACACCATTTAAAACCACTGGTGGTGTTCTATGACTTGGTTGTGGGTCAATGAATGATGCCACATCATCCCCTCGCACCCACGCCCATCCTTCCGACAATTCAAAAGGAATTTCATCTTCTGTTATTGGTGGTAGTTCTTTCTCTTTTTTGAGCTTGCCTGCTTTTATTAGTTTTTCTTTTTCGGCTTTTATGCGTTTTAGTAATTCGGTTGCTGGTTCCTCTGTTGGGTCTTGTTTGGTTAGTTTTCCCTGTACGGCTTCCTGCAATATGGTTTGGCGGAGAAGTTGGAGATAGGTTTGTTGTTGGTCAAGTTCTTTATCAAGTAAACTATACTCCTCATTGATGATATTTAACCTATGTACAATAACTGCCTGTTCGCCAAGGGAAGGAAGAGGAATTTCAAAGTTTAAAACATGATGTGGTCGTATAGCAGCATAATTTGTACTTCCTTTTGAAGTAATTTGATCCTGTATAATATCTGTTTTAATAAGCCATGCTAAATAATCTTTCAACAGCTTAGTTTCATCTAATTCAAATAAAAAGTAATGACTACTAACTATTGCACCTTCTAATTCACTTGGAACAAAACCATAACCTCCTACTTTAGCGTCAATCTCTGCAACTAGAAAGTCACCTTCTCTGCATACTTGTTGTTTCTTGGTATTTATTGCAATGCCTTTTACAATGTCTCTTAAAACAACTCCCTTCCTGTTAACCTGAACACGGCAACGTTTGTATTCAACAGAATTGTCTATCGTTATAAACTCTTTCCTTTGAGTTATTACGTTTCCAAGCTTTTCAATCTTCCAACTCATTCTTCTTATCTGTTTAATAGTAGTACATCAGATGAACGAAATGCGACGCAACGATGCTTAACCGGAGTTACTGCACCTTGTATCATACCAATTCTTCTTTTAATTGTTTTAGTAACTGGTTGCTTTTGGCAAATGATTGTCCGAGCAAATCAATTAATACGCTGCTGGTATATTGGTGTTGTTCTTCGGTGCTGTTTGGATTTTTGATATCGAAATTGTAGTTGCGCTTTTTTAGTTCTTCGGCGCTGACCTTCCAGGCATATTGGTTCTCTTCGCGGTTGTTCCACCAGGCTTTTTCGAGGTCGAACTCTTTTATGTTGATGGGCTTGGTTTTATTGTAGTTCTTTACGCCATCGGGGTAAGGATGTTCGAAATACCAAACGTCTTTGGTGGGTTTGCCTTTGGTAAAAAACAGCAGGTTTGTTTTAATGCCTGTATAAGGGGCAAACACGCCATTGGGTAATCGCACTATGGTATGCAGGTTGCACTTTTCGAGCAGGCTTTCTTTTATACGGGTGGCTACGCCTTCGCCAAACAAAAAGCCATCGGGCAATACCAGCCCACAACGTCCGCCATCTTTTAGCAGGTGAATGACCAACGACATAAACAGGTTGGCTGTTTCGCGGGTACGGTATTGTGCAGGAAAATTATTTTCTACACCATCTTCTTCCATACCGCCAAAAGGGGGGTTGGTAACAATGACATCGACCCTGTGTTTGTTGCTCCATTCGGTCCAGCTACGGTTGAGCAGGTTGTCGTGTTGTATAACCGGTACCTCTATGCCATGCAAAATAAGATTGGTAGTGGCAAGCATGTGGGGCAACGGTTTCTTTTCGACACCTGTGATGCAGTTTTGCAATTGCTGGCGCTGCTCGAGAGTTTTTACCTTCTGGTGGGTTTCGATATAGTCAATAACATTGGTAAGGAAACCGGCGGTTCCGCATGCGGGGTCAAGCACTACTTCGCCCAGCTTTGGTGCAATCATTTCAACAATGAATTGTGTAACGGCACGGGGGGTATAAAACTCCCCGGCATTACCGGCACTTTGCAGGTCGCGGAGTATTTGTTCGTAAATATCGTTGAACTGGTGTCGCTCGGATTTAGAGGTTAGCTGAATGCCTGTGTTAATCTTGTTGATGACCTGCCTGAGCAGCGTACCACTCTTCATGTAGTTGTAACTGTCTTCGAACACCTGTTTTACCATAAGACCGGCATCTTTGTTATGCCGTAGCTTCAGGTCTTTCAGGCGTGGGAACAGGGAATTGTTGACGAAGCCGAGTAATTCATCTCCGGTCATGCCTTCTTCATCGGCAGCCCATTCGCGCCAACGAAGGTCTTTGGGTATGGGTGATTTATAATTGTCGTTAGTAATTTCCCAATCTTCTTCTTTTGTATCAAATATTTTCAGGAACAGCATCCAGCCGAGTTGGGAAATGCGTTGCGCATCGCCATCAACGCCGGCATCTTTGCGCATAATGTCCTGTATGGATTTTATGGTGGAGGTTAGGTTAGACATACTATTCTCAGAAATGTTATTTTGTTGTAATTAATTTGTTACGCTGCTATCTTCACAATTGGCATCCAATAAATGTCATAGAAACTAAGCAAATAGCTCTGTATTTCACTAAGACTTTCGAACTTCTGGTTTATTTCAAATATCTCTCGTACTTGATCTTCTGTTTCTCTTATTGTATAATCACCCTCCTCCTCCCAATTTAAAATATTGTCATATGTAAGTGCTGAATTAAACTTTCTCGCATTAACATGTTTTGCTTCCGAAAATAAATAAATGTCCCCATCCCCCATTCCTGTTTTATAATCAGTGCATAGGGTATGAGTATCTACATTATCGAGATCAAATTCTGGTGTAAGCATATCAGAGAAATCAACTGAAATACAGTAACGCTGCATTGAAGTGCTTGGTTCCAAGTCAAAGAAGTCTTTAAACCAATAGTCTGCGTCATCCCGTTTGTCGTTCTGAAATTCGTTATTAAAAACTGGGAAAATATACTGAGCGGACTTCCCACTTCTTGCAGCACGCTGCAGCATTTGATACTGCCCAGAGTTTGGTTTTCCATTTAGAAGTTTATTTTTTACTCTCATTCTAAAAAAAGGAGGATCAAACAGGTCCCGGGCATTATAGTTATAGAATTCTAAAGTTCCACCGGTTTTTAAATATTCCGGCACTTTAAATTGGATAAAAAGATTTTTACTAATGACAATGTCGGCCCCAGCATAACCTGATAAAGGATTACCTTCTTGTTTTAAAGTTGGAAAAACAAAATGATAAGATTGTTTCCTATTCAATAGGCTAAACTTATGGAAATATGTGAAGGCGAATTGAGTTTCAGAAATACTTAATGCTGCCATCTTATGCTATTTGATATAATTGTTTTTCTAAGTCTTTAACGGCTTCAAAATATTTGTCCTTTGTACCAAACATCCTGATGATTTCCGGTGGTGTACCATACTCATCAAAGGGGTGCAAAGAAAGTACTTCTGTACTTTCAATGGTGGTCACTCCTTCATCAGCATACTTCTGCAGTAACGCTTCCAACACCAGCCGGGCTTCCTCTCCATATTTGGTGAAGTAGTTGCGCTTCTTTACGTTGTTGGCTCTTTCCTTTCTGGAAAGTGGTGGTTGATCGTAGGCTACGTGACAGATCAAATCAAATAAGTCTAATTCTTTGTCAACTGCACCTAGTAAGGCATCTACCAAAACACCCTGTTCTTCAAGTTCCTTTATAATGGCAGCTTTCCTATCCGCATCATTCCACTTCTGCAGAAATTCATTAAGCGACGCATATTGATCTTTGATGATCTCTTTCGTATGGTCCTTCAGTGAAACCGTGATCGGCTTGCCCTGGTGATCGAAATACATTTCCCTGCTTACCAGAACAGAAACGTCTACTCCATTTACATATACCTTTTCACGCCGGGCAGGCTCCCTATCAATAAATTCTCCTGAACCCGGAACAAAAGGCTCATCTGCCTCTCCCCATTCCAAGCCTTCATTTTCATCCAATGGATCGTCTGATGGCTCCTGCTCTTCTTCGTCTTCTACATCCCCCAAGTCTTCACCTTCAGAAGTTACTTTTACACGAACAGGATCACCATCAAATGCAGGATCTGCGAATAAGTCGGTTACATTTCTAAAGTCGATTATGGTAAAATACATCTTACCAAACTCTTCATTGATGCGGGTACCGCGCCCAATGATCTGTTTAAACTCGGTCATACTCTGAATATTACTATCCAGCACAATCACCTTACAGGTTTGCGCATCTACACCTGTTGTCATCAACTTACTGGTAGTGGCAATCACAGGATATCTTTCTTCAGGATTAATGAAGTTGTCCAACTCCCTTTTTCCCTCATCATTGTCACCCGTGATCTGCATTACATATTTGTAATTGTCTGCTACTAAGTCTGCATTTTCACGAGCCATTGCTTTACGCATTCTTTCTGCATGATCAATATCAATACAGAAAATAATGGTCTTTGAAAACCGGTCAGTCCCTCGTAGAAACTCGCTAACCTTCCTGGCCACTGTATCAGTCCGTTCATCAACAACAAGTGATTTATCAAAGTCTCGACGGTTGTAAATCCTGTCATCTACCAGTTGGCCTTGCTTATCTGTCTTGCCTTTCTCAGGGCGCCATCCTTCATGATCTATGTTTAATCCTACTCGAACTACACGATAAGGTGCAAGAAAGCCATCATCAATGCCCTGTCGTAAAGAATAGGTATAGATTGGATCACCAAAGTACTCGCTGTTGGAGATGGTCGTGGTTTCTTTCGGAGTAGCAGTCAGGCCAATATGGGTAGCCTTGTTGAAGTATTTCAGTATATCCCTCCATGCGCTATCCTCAGATGCACTCCCTCTATGGCACTCATCAATAATTATGAGGTCGAAAAAGTCAGAGCTGAATTGTTTATACGCATTTGCTGTTTCATCGGTTCCAGACAAACCTTGGTACAGGGCAAGGTAAATTTCATAGCTCTTATCCACTACCCTGTTCTTCACCACAGTCATCTTATCCCTGAAGTGCTTGAAGTCTCCACGCTTTGTTTGATCAATCAAAGCGTTTCGGTCTGCAAGAAAAAGTATCCGCTTCTTCACACCGGCTTTCCATAAGCGATATATAATCTGGAAAGCAGTGTAGGTTTTGCCTGTACCTGTCGCCATCACCAACAGTATCCTGTTCTGATCCTTGGCAACAGCTTCAATAGTTTTATTGATGGCGATCTGCTGGTAGTACCTGGGACTTCTGCCGCTACCGTCAGTAAAATAATCCTGTGCAATTATCCTTTCTTCTTCTGGCTTGGTGATACCCTTATATAGTTGGTAAATTTTCCATAAGCTATCCGGTGAAGGAAATTGATCCAGCTCAAGATCAGTTTCTATACCAGCACCTTTAGCTGTCCTGTTGTGGAATACAAAGCCATCACCATTACTGCTGAACACACAGGGAATATCTAGTATCTGAGCATATTCAAGGGCTTGTTGCACCCCTGCACCTACTGTATGATTATTATCTTTTGCCTCAATGATTGCAATGGGGATGTTTGGCTTATAGTACAGGATGTAATCGGCTCTTTTACGTTTGCCTCTTGCAGTCAACTTACCTTTTACAAATATTTTACCGTCGGTGAAGGATTTTTCTTCCAGGACCTGTGTATCAACATCCCATCCTGCAGCAACTATTGCAGGTGTGATAAACTTCGTGCAGATGTCTCTTTCAGAAAGTGATTTCTTATTTAAGTAAGCTGTGGCCAAGGGTGATCTTTAGCAGTTAATCAAAATGGAAAAAGTTTCTTTCACAGTGTCTGCTGTGCAAAACTTCCTTCAGGCAAACATTGGGGGATGTATCCGGGGAAGGAGGATGGAAGATAGGAAATTTGAGGATTCACGTTATAGGAATTTTGGATTGTGCAGAGCAAGTAAATGTTGCATTCTACTTTACGTAACATGAATTCGGTTCTTATAATGCGAATCGATATTTTAAGAACAGCCCCCATCCCTACTCTTTTATCATCTGGTAGCTGCTAACTTCTCCATTCACCACCAGGCGAAGGAAGTACACACCCGGTGCAAGGCCGCTGCAATCAATCGTTCTTACATAGCTGCCTTCCAGCAGCACTTCACTAATGAGGGATCTTTGACGGATTCCTGCTGCACTAAAAACAGACAGATCCACAGCAGTGGTTTCTTTTAAAGTGAAATGTATAGCAGCTTTATCTTTTACAGGATTGGGATACACCGTTAATGCATTTTCCGGCAGCCCGGTTGTCTTCACCCTTACCACGGGAGAATAATCATATTTATCATCGTGATCTACCTGTTTCAGCCTGTACAAAACAGTTCCTGTAGGAACGTTGGCATCGGTGTAAGCGTAACGGTTGATAGTTGTACTTGTTCCCGATCCCGGTACAAATGCCAGCTTCTTCCAATTGCTGTTACTGGTCTTTCTTTCCACGTCAAAACCAGTGTTCCGCACCTCACCTGCTACCGACCACTTCAGTACCACCTGTTTTCGTTGCACGCCTGCCAATACATCAATCCACTTTACCGGCAGCGAAGAAGCAGTATCGAACGTAAAGGATGTAAGGAAGATATCATTTTGCGTAACAGGCGTATTGGCATTAGGTACTACCACGCTACCAACCTGCACCGTTGCCCCGGAAAAATTACCGCCACAAACAAGCGTATCGTTGTACGAACTAAAGATGGGAGCAAGCTGTCCCAGACCTATGTATTTCGACTCCAGGCGAAACTCCTTCTGATAGGTCAGCAGGCTATCGAGCACCACTATACGCGCTGTATCAGTTGCCGCTAAAGAAATAACCATCTCACCTTTTGAAGTAATAAGAAAGCGATTAGCCATAAACTTATGCAGCGCCAGCGAAGACACATTGAAAGGTGTCATCTCTGCCACCATTGAACCCTGCCTAGTGAATTTTTGAAGCGTGAGTGAAACACTGGCGGAGGCGTTTACCTTTCTCTGGTGCATCCAGAACAAGTGGTTGTTATGCAGCAACAATTCATCTCTTGTGTCGAACGTATTATACAGCTGCAGTTCCACCCATTGTGCCTGCGCCTGTGCATTGTAGCGGGCCAAAAAGGTAAAGTAACTACTGGCCGCCGGCATAGCAGGCGCAATGGCATCAAACACTGCATTGCGCTCGCAGGTGCCTGTCACGTACAGGTCTCCATTGGTATCCACAGCTATACCGCTAAAGGTTTCTACACCTGTAGCAATTTTAGTCCAGGCCAAAACACCAGCAGGTGTATACTTCGAAAAACTTCCATGAAAGGAGCTGTTCAGGGTCATGTAAATTTCGTTATCACCTCCTATAGCCAGCCTTGCTCCATAGCTGGCATGTGTAAGTGTTTGTTCGGCAACCGCCCACAGCACGTTGCCAGCGGTATCTAGTTTAGCCAGGAACATACTGGGCGACGCTGCGGAAGAAAAACTGTAGTTGCCAAGTTGCAGCACACCACTATAGCCACCTGTGATGATGATGTTTCCGCTGTTATCGATCTTCATGCTTTTTACGATCGCCGTTGCCGGAAACAATCTCTCCCACTTCATGCTACCCTGTGCACTCTTTTTCTGTATGACCAGGTCGCCCATGTATAAGCCTGTCAGGCTCATAGTTGCCTTGCGGTTATTGATGGCGGTAACACTCTCGCCGGCAGGTGTTGTGGCCAAAGCCGAGATGAAATGATTGTGCGCCAAACCAAGATTATGAGCCCAGGAAACCGATTGTGCATCTACTGTAGAAGTGACGATGCTCATGATAAGCAGCAGGAGGCAGGTTCTGGTCATGCAGGTAGTTTGGATGATAAATATAAGTAAATGAGATAATGCTTAGGGCTGGCCTTATCATGCAATTGGTGTATGCTTTCACCATTGGTAATGAAAAGCAATTCTTGTTGTCACTTTTTTTGTGTGCCCAAAAAAAGTAACCAAAAAAAGGGCACCGGGAATGATATACAGCCCATTCCCGGGGTCTTACTATTTAGCTTATGTAATGCTGTGATGAAGAGCATTTGACCACTGATGCCTTGAGTGGTTGGCAAGCCGCTTCAACTTGAAATCTTTATGTCAAAAAGAGACACGCATGAAATTCTATTGCTGAGGTCACAGTAGTACAACCGCTTAACCAAGGAACAAGGAAAGGAACGGGGTGTAATCGTTCCTTTCTTGAATTTTCTTTGGTTACTTTCTTTGTTTCAAGACAAAGAAAGTGACAGATGTAAAGGACAGCACCTTTGATCGGTTTTCATTTTGTTGCTGAGTTTTGAATGACTGTTCATTTAAACTTGAGAAGAGAAATCTCTTAGCCTTTTGTGAAACTCAAACAGGTAAAACCTATTCATGCAGGGGATCCCTCCTACGTCGGGATGACTGACGATCATAGGCAAAGCGTCAATATTTAGCATTGAAGATCCATTCTTCGTAGGGATGACCCTGATTAAAGAACTGCTTCCCGTTGAAGCGGATTTAAAACAGCAGCAACGCGTCCACCTACTCCACCCACTACATCACATGGCAGCCAGCGCTTGTCAGTGACCTGCATGCCGGCAGTTTCAAAACGAAGTGCTACAACTACCAGTGTAAGTAGACCTTCACCCGACTGCAGGGGCAGTTCTATTGTTTGTCCCGGCAATGCCTGGTTGTCATACATCATCGTAAACTCGTACATGTTGTTGCCCATTGCAGCAAGTTGCTGTGTATCGCAGCAGGCGCTTACGATCTTCCAGTGTACAGCTGTCGTTCCCAGTGGTGCTTTAATTGCTTCCGTCGGTACCAGCGGAGGGATCTCCAGCCGCAGTATATCCTGTTGAGGCTGTAAGACCTGGATAGGCACACGCAATATGGACGGCAGCGGTGCGTCAGCATTCAGCGACAGCTCCCATTGCCAAGCGGGAGATATGCCTTGCATTGCGCCAGGTGTGTCTTGTGCCTTCATCCACTTTTGCAGGTACAGCCGGAGGTGCGTCTGCATATTCATGTCAAGAGGAAAAGGGATGGCGCTGTTCAACAGCTCCCGGAATGGCTTACCAAGGCTGGTGCTCCTGCCGTTGTAGGCACTTTGCAGTTTCACCTTTTCGCACTGGTGCGGGTGTTCTGGTATTGTCCGCATACAATAGATGTCACGCCACATATAGTACACGCAGTTACCAATCCGGCCAATAAAAAACCTTGGTTTTTGTTTACCCATTAGAACAGTTTTAATGGTTGAGAAAAGTGGCACACCGTGGAGACCCGGATGCCTGCCTGGAGTTGTAAACCTGCTTTATGTTTTGTTCGTCTCTTGGTCGGGTTTCAGCTTGGTTTGCCGTGGGAATTCCCACGGAAGATACGGCGCTGGTATAGCTATGTCAAGAGCCAGGTGGTATTTTTGATTGCTGATTTTGTGATTTTAGATTTGGCACGAGCAGCAGATCCTTTTTTCACCATTGACAATTCACCATTCACATTTTTGAACCACAAGGAGATTTCTGATCTTGGGATTTCTGATTTTGAGATGTCGGACTTCAAATCGCTGAATGCTGATTGCTGACAGCTGTTTGCTGATAGCTCATCGCTGATTTGATGATAGCTGAGTTGCTTGCAGTAGCTGGATCTATTTTAGAAAGCGCATCCTGTTTTCATTGGCGGCTTTACAGCCTTGCACAACCGCCACCCGTGGAACCATGAAAATCGCTAATTTGGTACAAGAGCAAACGCTGCTCGTAACCAAAACTGCATATGAACTGTCACCCTAAACACACCTGTGCCCCGGCTGCAAGATTGTACTCTCGAAAATCTATAGCCGCCAACACCCTTACTTATTTTGTTCTATTTCTTTCTTTGCTGTTGCCCCTGGCTGGTACTTCCCAGCATGCTGCCAGCTTCGAGTTTGTAGAAAATAAGGGCCAGTGGAATAACAGCGTCTTTTTTAAAGCAGACCTGCCTGCGGGAGCTTTCTTCCTGGAGCAAAAGGGTTTCACCGTGCTGCAACATCACCCCGAAGACCTGCAGCGACTTGCCGATGTGCATCATGGCACTGCCGTGGCGCCAGCAGGTGGCACCCTGGTGCGTTCGCACGCTTACAATGTAGAGTTTCTCAATGCTGCAGAACCAACAGTTGCACGCGAAGGGATGCTGAACAGTTACAACAACTATTTTATTGGTAACGATCCTGCGAAGTGGGCAGGCGGATGTAAGATCTACCAGCACATCACCTTTAGGAATATCTACCCCTGTATTGATGTAAAATATTATTCAGCAAACGGCCAGCTGAAGTACGACCTGCTGGTGCACCCCGGCGCCGACATAAGCACCATAGCCATGAAGATTGATGGAGCAGGTGGTTTAGCCATCAACAATGGCGACCTCATCATCAGCACTTCAGTAGGCGACGTAAAGGAACTGGCGCCTTATGCCTACCAACAACAGGGTGGCGGGCAGGTACAGGTAAGCTGTAACTTCAGGCTTGAGGGGAATGTACTGCGATTTGAAGCAGGCTCATACGACGCTACTAAAGTGCTTGTTATCGATCCTACCCTGGTCTTTTCCACCTTTACTGGTAGTACCGCTGACAACTGGGGCTATACTGCTACCTATGGACCAGGAGGAACTGCCTTTGCTGCAGGCATCGTTTTGGGTAGCGGCTACCCTGTTTCGCCAGGAGCTTACCAAAATAGCTTTACAGGCGGCCTGCCAAGTAATGGCATCCCCGGCTACGACATAGGAATTATAAAGCTGAACGCAACAGGTAGCCACCGGGAGTACGCCACCTACCTTGGCAGCAACGGCAACGAGTTTCCACACAGCATGGTTACGGACCTGCAGGGCAACCTGGTGATCAGCGGTTATACTAATTCCGCTACTTTTCCCTCTACTGCACCGATTATAGGCCCTGGTGGCAATGGCGACATCTTCCTCACCAAGTTCACTGCTGACGGAACAGCACTCATCGGCAGCAGGGTGATTGGCGGAACAGGACCAGATGGTGTGAACATCAAGCACAGAGCCGAGCCGCCCATGGGCGCAGTTTCTATCCGCCGCAACTATGGCGACGATTCAAGAAGCGAAGTGCTGGTGGACATAGCCGGCAATATCATCCTGGCATCGTGCACCCAGTCCAGCAACTTCCCAGTTACTGCCGGGGCATTTCAACCATTCTTTGGCGGTGGAGCCCAGGACGGGGCGATCATCAAAATGTCTCCTGATCTAAGCACTCCGGTTTTCATCAGCTACCTGGGTGGCAGTGGCGATGATGGTTTGTTTACCGTGGCAATTAATCCTTTCAGCCACAACCTATACGTAGGAGGCAGTACAACCAGTAACGGTGGGCTTCCGGGCACGCAACCTGGTATTATTGCTTCTTCATATCAGGGAGGTCTTACAGACGGATTTGTTTCTATAATTAATCCTACGGGTACAGCATTAGCCCGAACAACATTTTTAGGCACGTGGGGCAACGACATGTTGTACGGGCTGAAGATTGACAACGCCGGTTTCCCGTATGTGACGGGTACCACTACCGTCGATTGGCCCGTGTTGAATGCTGCTTTCTCGCAAACTGGTGGTAAGCAGTTTATAGCCAAACTACAGCCGGATCTTTCGGCCTATGTCTATTCTACGAGGTTCGGCACCAATACAGCAGCACCCAATCTTTCTACTGCCGGCTTCATGGTAGATGGCTGCGAAAATGTGTACCTTACCGGTTGGGGAGGATCTATGAATGAGGCTGCAGGCCCTTATCCCACTGCTTCCACCAACGGCCTGACCGTTACACCCAACGCTATACAGTCCACCACCGATGGCAGCGACTTCTATTTCTTCGTCTTGCAGAAAGATGCAGCTTCGCAGCTGTATGGCAGTTTCTTTGGGCAGGTGGGCGGCTCCGGCGAACATGTAGATGGCGGCACCAGCAGGTTCGATCCGATGGGTGTACTCTACCAGGGGATCTGTGCCAATTGTGGCCGCGGAGCTATATTCCCTACTACACCCGGTGCATGGGCACCTACCAATGGCTCCAACAGCTGCAACCAGGCGGTCGTTAAGATATCTTTTGACTATTGTACTACACCCGTACCAGTACACCTCGTGAGCTTTACGGGCAAGGCTGTCAACCGCTATCACCATCTTAGCTGGAGAGTGGTTACCGAGGAGAAAGGTGACATGTATATAGTTGAAACTGCCACCAACCCTCAGGGACCTTTTAGAGCTGCTTATGCTGCCACTGCCCATAGCAGTACAGCCAGCAATACGTACACTGCTACGCTGCCTGCCGGCAATACAGGCGATAGTTACTACAGACTAAAGATCGTATCAGCAACAGCGGCTACAGGATACTCTAAGATTATCCGCCTTGGCAGCGATAAGAGCAAGAACTTGGAAGCAATAGTAGCAGGACAATCATTGCACCTGCGCATGCCTAACGAGGCACTGCATGTATCGGTGTACACGGTAGAAGGAAAGCTACTGGCAACACAACCGCTTACCGGCGCCGGCTATTGCACCATCAACCTGCAGCCGTTTCCAAAGGGTACGCTGATAGTAAAAGTGCAAATGAAAGAAGAAGTGCTGGTGAAGCAGGTGGTTTATTAGATTTTCGAATTAATGATGCCGTATATTGACTTCGGATGTCGGATTTTGAGTTGTCCGAGTTGTACGAGCCGCAGATCCTTATTTTGACTTTTGAATTTTGACTTATTGAGAACCACAGAGACACAATGGAAGGAGATTTTGGGATTTCTGATTTTGTGATGTCTGATTTGTGACCAGCAGCCGGGTTTATTTTGACTTTTGAATTTTGACTTTTGACTTATTTGGGAGCATCAGATCTTTATTCACCATTGACAATTCACCATTAACTTGTTGGTTCTTCTTTGACTTTGGAATTATGACTTCTTTAAACCACCACCAGAAAAATGGACAAAAAGCTTTTAAATCATTTTACAAAATTCAAACCTTTGTCAGAAGAGGAAATTGAGGCTATAGATGAAACTATGCGTTTGCAACAATTTGAAAAGGGAACAATACTACTGAAAGAAGGCCAGGTGTCCAGTGATACTTATTTTGTTTTGGAAGGTATTGTCCGGCAATACTACCTGATTGACGGGCTGGAGAAAACAAGCGACTTCTTTTCCGATGAACAATGGGTAATATCCTTACAGCACATCAATCTCAACAACCCTTCGCCATACTATCTTGAATGTTGTACAGACTGTGCTTTATTGATTGGTAACAGCCAGAAAGGAGAAGGCTTGTATAAGAAGTTTCCAAACCTTGAAACAGTGTCCAGGAAACTAATGGAAAGCGTGTTTACTGGACAGCAGGAAAAAATAGAAGCTTTTACAATTAACACCCCAACCATGAGGTACCAAAACTTATTACAATCAAGGCCTGATCTATTTCAACGAATTCCTCAATATCAAATAGCAAGCTATATAGGTGTTACTCCAGAATCGTTAAGCCGGATCAGGAAAAGGATTGCCAGGCAAAACTAATTTTTGATCTTCCTGCCACTTTTCAAACCTTTTGGCATTTACACCCTTGATCAGCAGCCATAAAACCATCAATACTTCACCAAGCCAAGTGTATTCACTTATTATTACATTGAAGCCAGGCAACAAGAAAAATATCAGGAAGTCTAGTAAGTAGCCTAAACAAGTAACCATTAATAAAATGCCTATGATCTTAGGTATGTACGTGGAGCGAAGAACCAGGTAACCCATAGGGAATAACCACAGTCCAAAGAATATTCCTGCTAGCTGGAGACCATAATGGTGTATATCTAAAAATATAGAAACAAGATTGTTTACTTGCCCGGGAGTAAATGCAGGTGAATATTCGGGGTACTTTAATAAAAGTAAAACAGCAACATTATTTAATTCATTAAGGATGGTAATGGGAGCTACAATAATTGTAAATATTACTATCCATCTTGCTTGTTGCTTGTTGATCGACTTGAGAACTCTATAGATATAAACTGCTGTTGCAATAGTAACCAGCGCACATAATATAGCACTTACAATACTCAGCCTGAATATAAATTCATTGGCTAAAATGTTAGAGACAGTCTTTCCTGGATCACCAATGACTATAAGTGCTTGTGGAACATAAACGATACCAAACACACCAAGAGGAATTTGGAGAAGGTAAAGAAAGCCTGCAGTTCTTGCAGTTGTTTTAATGGAAGTAGTTGTTTTCATAAACTTTATCTTTTGAAGAATTAGAGATGCATGATAGAGCGAAGCTAGTTTCCTGTATATCCAAACTCATTGACTTTGGGTAAGAAAACTACTTGAGGAAAAATAAAAAGCTTCAAGTATGATAGAAGCCGGATGATAGGAATGCGGCATTACCCCCAACGACGTCATCACAAGCTTATGAGCCTGGATGACATCAATTGGAGACTTTGGGGGTGGACATTGATAATAATTATTCAAAAGAGTGAACGTTGTACTGGCGCCATTTATGCTTGCGCTGCAAGCTTTATTTTAATTCCTCAACTCTTCAAACACGCCTCCGTGGCTGGTAAATAATTTTGCCTTGGAGTACACCCCATTGCTGTCTTTGATGAAATCAATTTGTGCATTACCGTCCAGCACAAAAAGGTTTTTGGAGATATGCGCCAGTTCAGAAATGTTACCTGATAGATTGCAAAAAAGCTTGTTGCCCTCGCGGTAGATAACCAAAGGACCGTATGTGCCGACGAACTTATCAAACTGATCCAAGGGGAGCGTACCAAGATCCTGGTTCACATATAGCGCATTCACCAGGTACTCCATCTTTTGTTTCTCCTTTTCAGTTTCAGCAGCTGCCTGACGCTCTCTGAATATAAGCTCCTGTGCTTTTATAAGTGCTTTTGCAGACTCAACTTTCACATCAGGTATTACTCCTGTTCCTTCCCAATCGGTTTTAGTAACAGGATTGGATGAACGGCCAAAAGGAATATGAACAATGAAGCCCTGCCCCACTGAGAAAGGATTTGTAGGGTGCGCACCTCCGCCGGTTACCTCTCCAACGATGGTTGCCCGTTTGGCCTGTTGCATGCCATAGCTGAAGTCCTCGCCACCGGAGAATGTCTTCTTGCTGGTAAGGATATACATGGGCATGGTAAGGGTCAGGCCGCCTGTTTTAGCCGGATCGGCATAGTAAAAAGTAGTGTCACCTTTCGATCGGTTGATGATGACATTCATAAGGGTCTTTTCTTTGAAAAAATAGCTTTCCAATTGGCTTACCATTTCGGGTTCCCCACCGGTATTTTCTCTTAAATCAATGATGATTGCACTGGAATTAGCTATAAAACTCAACGCTGAAGCTATGGTTGGCTTGGCCTCTTGTACGTGTTCAACAAAAACATTAAAGGGCAAATAGCCTATGTTACCGGGTAAAAGCTCCACCTTCTTAAACATATAATTGTTGTCCTTCACAAAGTTTGCGAACCACTTCTGTTCCTCCTCAGATGGACCTGCGTAGTCTTGTGAATGCCCTTCCCAACCAGGGTTATACTGCACCACCATATGAGGATCACGGTGAACTGTGTTGATATCAACTTGTATCATGGCAGCTAGCTTTTCCGGGTCTGCTGATAGGGAGTTGTAGGCTCCCTTCTTTGCTCGTGACTGAAGATGCTCTGCGATCATCCTGGCTTTATCGTGAAAAATGTAATTCTTCTCCAGCTTCATATTGATTGTGTCGATGAGGTGGCTGCTGGAAAGCTTATTCGCAACCTGGCCGATGCTTAAGTTGCTTATAAATAACAACAGGAAGAAGCAGGTGATAAAGACTTTTATTTTGTTCTGGTACATTCTACTTGATTAAAATTTTGATTTTTTGAGATGATGAAGTACAGACTTCACCTGTATAAGGTGATAGCATAATTCTATTCCTTACCATTCGCCTTAGGTGATCTACCTTCCACTATCCTTCTTGCCTTGCTTGATCAAAATGAGGCTCACTGCTAAATTCCTGTTGAACATTTCTTTGCTGTAGGAGATGTTGGTAAGACCATAGTTGTACCTGATGTCGAGGATGAGACTTTTCTTTTTGAAGGGAAATGTATAGCCGCCACCCATTTGAATGCCTGCCTCAAAACGACTGAAACTTTCACGACCTTCCTTGAAAGACATCTTTGTAGTGAGATCATTAGTCTTTTCAGAACCCGAAAGATTATATGCAATGGAAGGTCCTGCATTTATATGAACTCTACCAAAATGAACACGAGCCAATACAGGTAATTCCAGGCTGTTAAAACGATAAGCAACCTCTGTAGAAGTGAGCGGATTATTACTTTGCAGCTTACCCCCCTTCCTTATATAGTACAACTCTGACAAAACTGAAAACCTGGAAGACACAACAGCCTGGACAGATACACAAGCCTGTAAACCGAGGCTTTGCTTATTGTTACCAGCTACTGATGAGTTATCATTACCATAGTTCAGGTTGCTATTCACCACGTTAAGCAGTGGGGCGAAGTAACATTGAGGAGTGAATTTTTCTTTAACCTCTTTGCCCAAATGCTCTTCGCTTGTTTGGCCAATTGCTTTGCTAATAAGGAACATCATTCCAACTATTACATGAAGTTTCTTGTACATAATGTATTTTTTAAATGATGTAGTTTATTTACATCATGTACCAAAACTAGTTGGACACTTGTGGGCTTTCGTTGACTTTGGGTAAGAAATGAAATGCTTCTTAAATAATGCAAGTATGACCTGTACAACAGGCCTAATACGGCTTAATAATTTGTCCTGTATTTGCACCAAATACACTTTTCCTAAAACCATATTCAAGTTGCTGCATTGTTACCGGTATTTCGCCAGGGAAGAAAGGAAAATATTGAGGCGAGCTTTCAATAACTGTTGGGCTTACTGCATTAATGCGTATTCCATTTTCTAATTCAATGGCTGCAGCACGAACAAATCCTTCAACAGCGGCATTGGCTGCGGATGCATTTGCAAAATTCTTTTGTGGCTCGTGGGTTAAAGCTCCTGTGATGAGTGTGAATGATCCTTTAGGATTAATGTAATGCTGCCCAATTAAAACGAGGTTGATCTGTCCCATCATCTTTCCTTCTACACCATTGCGGAAAGTTTTATCCGTTAGATTTTTCCATGGACCAACATAAGTGGGACCAGCTGTACAGATCAAGGCATCGAAAGCACCGACAGTTTTAAACATGTTTTCAATTGCTACCGGTGAGGTTATGTCAACCTTAACATCGGGACTGTTTCTATCTGCACGAATTATCTCATGCTCTTTCTCGAATGCTTTAGACAAATAGCTGCCCATGGTGCCTGAGGCACCAACAATGATAATCTTCATATTTATTGTTTGAAATGTTTAGTGATTAAAATCAAAAGGAGTGGGTCACTGTTTTTTCTTCATTGAGCTTACCAGTTACCGACTGTTCTATAGCCTGTATTGGCTTCCACCGGTAAAGAAGAAAAGTTGTAACAATAACACAAACTAAACCTGGTACACTTGCTTCTAACCCAAAGCTGCCACCGGTTAACCATTGGGGAGCATCGCCAAAGGATGGCTTCATCAATCTTGCCTGCTCATTGCCGCTGACGCCGAACCCTAATAAAGTCCCCTGCACCCAGTTTGCCATAAAATGCATTGCTATAGGCATGACAAGACTGTTGGTTTTAATGTAGGCAAATCCAAACATCATTGAGGCAATAAAGATGTTGATGGACGCAAGCATTTTAATGGTGCCTGTCATGCCTGGATTATTAATATGCGTAAGTAAAAAATAGGCGGCTATCATCAATTGAGCAATCCATACACCTGTGCTCTTTCTGAGACGCTGAAAAATAAAACCCCTGAAAAGAAACTCTTCTGCAACGGCTACCAAAATAAACACACCCGTTGTGTTGAGAATTGATAGTACATCTCCGCTTCCTAGCTGCCAATCAATAAAACCACACATCATTAAGAACATTGCCGGGAATAGCATTAATAAAGCACCAGCTACTATTCCTATCAAACAATTTTTAACCGCACTCAAATTAAACCCGCCCGTTAATTCTGACATTGGCTTCCTCCGCATTAATTGGCAAAACAAGGTGGCGGCAATTACTATTATCGCCTGGTGTGCTATTGTTACTTCCCAGCCATATTGCTGTGAAATGATTATCAAAGGGATTGTGAATGCTGCCAATACAATGAAGAAAATAGCTACCAACCAAATGCTTCTAACTTGCTTCTGAGCGTTTATGAAAATGTTCATTGCGATTACTTTTTTGATGGTAGTGGGTTCACTTTTTAGAATACTATCCCTGTTTATGCTTTTCAGTTTTTCTACCGGGTCTTGAAACCTGCACACTGATGTTTAGCATTCTGTTATAGCGTTCAATATCCCTGGAAAAATTTACCAGGCCATAGCCATAGCGAACATCCAGAGTGAGTACAGATTGCTTTAAATTGAAGTTGTAGCCGGCACCTGCCTGGAAGCCAAAATCCCAACGTTTAAAGTCTGCAGATGAGTTACCAAATGAAACTTTCTCTGTTGTTTCAGGTGATGTATTCGTACCATCAATTTTCAAACGACCTCCTACATTATAACCCGCATAAGGACCAGCATTGAGATACAGTTTATTGCAGTGCAGCCGAGCTAAAACTGGTATCTCTAAGCTGTTTACTCTAAGCGTTGATTTGCTACCTGTAAGCGGATTGTTCTCCTTTAATCTACCACCCTTTACCGCAAAATACAGTTCAGGCACTACAGAAAACATTGGTGAAATTCCAGCCTGGTAAGAGAAGCCTGCCTGGAAACCCTTGTAGTTCTTTTTGTATGGTTCCAATGCGGTGTTTGATTTTCCGTAGTTAAAATTTGTAGTCAACGAGTTTAGTGAAATACTGAAACGATTCGACTGTGCAGATGAGATGATTGAGACTGTCATAAACAGCAGTACTGCTGTGATTGATTTGATAAGTGATTGCATAATGTTTTGTTTTACTTGTTTTATAAATGATTGAAATAAACTGTTATAACCTTTTAATTATATCGAGAGATATAGTGAATGTTGAAGCCCTTAGCAATAAGCCACCCGGCAAGTATCATTTCATAAATGGCAATAGGGAAAACTGTGGCAATGTCTACTGCAGAAAACAGGCTGATAGAACCGAACATTGTGAAAAGGGAATTAATAAAAACCAGCACAGCTCCTGTCATCCCCAGCACGGAAAGTTTTTTGGGAACAAGCTCGGTTTTAAAAAAAACATAACTGTAGATAAAGGTGTTTATACCTAAGAAGAATTTGGGACCCAGCAGAAATGTCCAGTCATGGAAGGCTTTGGCTATTGTACCAATAGCGGTATAAATGCTTTTATCAGCATCAGCGCTTGCATGATAAGACTGGCTAAGTGTTAGTAAAGACAGTACACTTATCACACCCACAAAAATTGATACACACTCCAGGAAGCGGAACGTGTAGTACCCCGAAGCAAGCCTTTCGTTGTACACCTTTAAATAAGGAAACAACATGATTGCAGTACCACAATTAGCCGCAATTACAAGCAGCTCGAATACAGCTCCTAAAATGATTTGATTAGAGTGAACTGCACCTTGATGTAAATAATCGCTGGTGGCAAGCAGGGGATCATACAATTTCAAACCAGTAATAGCCGTAACGGTTGCCGTAATAAAAAAACAACCGGTGATGATAGCATTGACCTTATCGGTTTTCCTTACAGAAAGGACAATACCATTCCTGTCCTCCCTCACGGAAGGTGATTTTGTTTGTTGCATTTTCAGAATTTTATGAGTTGGAAATGTTTATCAAAGCATACGGTAGATGTAAATCATAGAACAAAATTAGGCTGCAGGTATGCCCTAGTGGTAGGACGGTTTTTCAGTTGTATAGGACTTTTCTCAAGTATTAACGGGAGCAAATTAAGCCTCCCAAACCATTACGACTTTTCCCCTGGTACGCATGGCTTCAATGTAACTGATAGCTGCAGGAATATCTTCAAAAGAGTATGTCTTTTCAATATGCGGAGTAACTTTTCCTTCCTGCACCAAAGAAGCAAGTATTTGCAGATCTTCAGTATTCGCTTCTGCTTTAAACTGCAGTAGTGGGAATTTGCTTGTAGCTTTCTTTAATAATGTCGCAAACATATGTCCTAACGTTGTGAAGCCGACCATGACACCTCGCTGACCCATTCGCTTATAGTCCTTATGAAGAAGATTGCCATTCGTGTCGATTACGAGATCATATTTTCCCTGGTGCTGGTGAATGATTTCTTTATCGTAAGCAATCACTTTGTCAGCACCTAAGCTCTTTACAAAGTCTATGTTTTTACTGGAACAAACAGCGGTTACATGTGCTCCATAGGCTTTTGCAATTTGCACAGCGAAATGCCCAACACCACCAGAAGCACCGTTGATCAACACCGTTTCACCATGCTTCAGTTTCCCATGCGTGATGAGTGCCTGCAGGGCAGTAAGACCTGCAGTCGGTACAGCTGCTATGTCAGAAAAACTGATCTCTCCAGGAATGAGGGCACAGGAAGTTTCAGGCACAACTACATACTCTGCAAATGCACCGCCTTTAAGTGTTTCACCGAAAACACGATCGCCGGTTTTAAACTGCTTTACATTATTTCCTGCCTCTACCACAACACCGGCAAAATCGGCTCCAATGATTTTATCTTTTGGTTTAAATAAACCAAATGTAAATCTTGCGAAGAAAGGTTCGCCCCGAAGGATATGCCAGTCGGCAGGATTGGCGGAATTGGCAAATACTTTTACCAAGATTTCGCCTTCTTTTACCAAAGGCTTTTCTACTTCTTCTAATTGAAGGACGTCGGGGCCGCCGTATACTGTTCTGGTAAATGCTTTCATTTTATACCTTTTTATTTATTCTGCTCTTCTCCGGGAATATTCAATTTCCCTCTAAGACAATGCAAACTTATCAAGCAGGTTTTCCAAAAAGATTATCTTAAGCTAATTAGTTGCCGTGTTGATGTTTTTTTTTATAGTAGTATTGTGATAACATCAGTTAGTGTTTTTTCCCTTTATTTTTTTAAGAATAAGTCTATAACCATGACGGATGAAATCATTTCTTTTATTACCCGATATGTGCCTCTTACAGACGAAGAAATAGCTATCATTCATGAACAAAATTTAATTAGAAGCTATAGAAAAGATGCAATCCTATTATCAGAAGGCGAGTATGCTAAGGAGTGTTTTTTTATTCTTCAGGGTTGTGTCAGGAGCTATTACCTGATTGACGGGGAAGAAAAAACCACTGACTTTTATACCGAAAGCCAGGCTATAACACCTATAAGCTATACACTAAAGGAACCATCAAAATACTTTCTTTCCTGTCTTGAAAACTCTATCATTGCACTTGGCTCAACAGAAAGAAATAATCAGTTATTGGAAAAAATACCAAAGCTCCAGCTCATGGTTGCCCAGTTAAATAGCGAACTTCTTGTACAAAAGCAAGTGTCATTCGACAACTTTAAAAGTTTAAGCCCTGAGGAACGCTATCTAAGTTTGTTGGAAACGCGGCCAGACCTGTTTAACAGGGTGCCGCTTTATCATATTGCTACTTACCTGGGAATTACGCCTGTATCCCTTAGCCGGATGCGAAAAAGAGTATCCACTAAAGTCAAGTAGATTTCTTCTTAAGAAACCATCCTTTTTATCTCTAGATAGCCTTTTGCCATATCATACCATTGTAGGTTTGTGAAGCATTTAAAACAAGCAGCAATTACATCAAACATTGCAAATATTTGCTTTCTTCCTGGCTTTTTATACATTAAGCCACTCATATTAATCCCTATCTCAAATGAGTTGCAATATTAGCTTGTGCAGAACCTAGTTTAATTTATTGTTAGGAGTGGTGAATTAGCTTTAAAAAAATAAAGAGAACTTAGATCAGAGTTAAGCCGCAATTGTCTTTTACCTGGTGCCCTGGTCAAGACCTACCTGGTCAAAACTCTTCTTCAATCAATTCCTTGTTCACCATCAATCCTGTTGTTGTACCCATTGATACAGCATTGGCAACAGTTCGCATACGTGTAGTGTTATCGCCGCAGGCATACACGCCTGGTATGGTTGTTCGTTGTGCAGGATCTATTATTATATATCCATCCTGTGTAAGTTCGCAACCTAACGCTTGTGGAATAGACGAATGTTGTACAAATGGTAAGCGGGCATACATCACTTTTAATGGCGCCATTTTTCCATCTTTGAAAACAATATTTTCCATATAACCGTTCTTGTGTTCCAACCTGCTGATCTCTGCTTCTACAATGCTGATCTTATGTTTATCCAGCTTTTGTGTTTGTTGTTCTGTAAGTGTAGATGCACCATTGGTATAAAGTGTAAGATCTTTAGTCCAGTTTGAGATCAGTGATGACAACTCGAAACCCGTATCGCCATTGGCAAGGATGCCGGTCTTTTGCTGCCGCACTTCGTAACCATGACAGTAAGGACAATGAAGCACGCTGATACCCCAGCTTTCTGAAAAGCCTGGGATGTTGGGCATGGTGTCTTTTATGCCTGTAGCAAAAACAAGTTTACGAGCTGTGAACGTCTCACCTGATTGCATTTGAACTTCAAAACCATTTGGTGTTCTTTTACCAGCCGTTGCCACACCTTCCATGAAGCTTACGCTGCCATACACCAGTACCTGCTGTTTTGCAAGCGTGGCAATTTCTTTCGGTGTCTTACCATCATTAGTGAGGAAGTTATGCGAATGCGGCGTCTGCTTGTTACATGGATTTCCAGCATCAATAACCAATACATTTCTCAATGCTCTGCCTAAAGCCATTGCGGCAGCAAGACCAGAATAACTGCCCCCGACGGTAATAACATCAAATTGTTTTTCTTTCATTTCATTGTTTTTAAAAATGCTAAGCAATGGCCAGTGAGCTATCATTCCTCCTAACAAAACACCTGCTTGTTTTATAAAATCACGTCTTGGCAACATGTTTACTTAGAAGCTGTTTTTTGAGATAGCTGTTTGAGTAAAAAATCCAGAGCTGGTACACCTATAAACATCATCCAAGGAACCAGTGAAATGGTAAGGATAAATGTTCGCTGGTACAATGGCAGCGCTGCCAGGTGTTGCCCGAACAGGAATAAAAACATTGTGATGGAAGGATAAATAACCATCCATATTTTGAGCGACATTAAAATTCTTGCCTTTGCTTTCATGCTAATTATTTTTTTGTGAGTAATGATATTTCTCTCACAAAAGTAGAATGTGCAAAAGGGGGTGTGGTAGGACGCTTATGAAGTTGAATAGGATTTATATAAAATTCTTTCTGAAAGCATCAGGCGACAGTCCTGTATGTTTTTTAAAGAACCGGATAAAGTAGGAAGCATCTTCGTATCCAAGATGATCTGCAATTTCTTTCACCTGGTTTGGTGTAGCCAGTAAATATCTTTTTGCTTCAAGCAGGATGTATTCATCTATCATCGCCGAAGCCGTTTTTCCAACTGCTGTTTTTGTTATTTCATTTAACTGGTAAGAAGAAAGGTTCATTGAACTGGTGTAGTAAGTAACCTGCTTCTGCATGGAAACATTCTTTTCCAATAAGTCTGTAAACTCTTCAAACCTTTCCTGTGTATATTCATTACTGGATGCAGCTGTATTACCAGCGTCATCACTTTGACGAACGTACTCAATAAAAAACATTTCAAGTCCAGCTCTTATGGCATCCCTGTAACCATCCAGTTTATTGGTATACTCTTCAAATAAATTAGCTAACAGTGAATGAATTTTATTAAACCGAGTTTCATCAAAGTCGCAGAAATTCTTACTGCTTGCTTTTCGCAAACGTTGTGCAGATAGCTTATTGGATGGATGATAAAACTCTGTATCAAATTCTACCAAATAACCGGCTGCACCTGCCTTTAGCTGGAGTTCGTGAACCTGCCCCGGACGTAACATAAAGACAGATTTATCAGAAATTCTGTGTGGAGTGAAATCAATTTCATGAATACCATCGCCTGCTTGTAATAACAAAATGAAAAAGAAATTGTGGCGATGCAGATCATGCTGCAGGTCGGTGCCATTTAGAATTTGCTCCACCTTTCGGATGCTAAAACGACCGGCATTACTTTGCTCACTATGTGTAGCGGTAATTTGCCTGATCGGAATTGTTTTCATGCGTTTAAAGTTATTAATAGTCTTCAACGAAATGAAGCCGTCTTTTTAAGAAATTAAAAGCGACACTATAAATATTCCTTATAACAGCAGGCAAACAAAAAGGGCTGCTCCTTTCGGAACAGCCCCATGGTGTATACGAACCCCCGCAATATTATTGCTTAACAATCTTGATGCTTCCACTTTGTGTGGTTAGTACGTACGTACCTGGTTGGAAAGCTGCCACATCCAGCACCTGCATGCTTTGCATTGTGAAAGTTTTGATCACTTTACCACTTACATCACTGATACGTGCTTCTGTTCCGTTCAGGTTCCTGTCGATATTGGTGATAGTGATGTGGCTGCGTGCAGGCACCGGCGATACGGTAATAGCTGCCTGTACTGCTGTTCTTTTTACAAATACTACATCGCTGTACTCGAAGCTGCCAGACTGTTTGGTTTCTTTCAAACGGTAGTAGTTGATGCCTGCAGTAGGTTTACCATCGCGTAGTTCATAACGGCTACCAGCACCAGTGTTGGTTACTGTACCTATTTTAGAGAAGCTACGACCATCCAGGCTCTTTTCTACATCATAGCCAGTAGTTCCACTTTCGCCGGCAGTCTGCCACCTGATGATGTTGTCTGCACCTGCAGCAGTAGCAGTAAGTGACACCAGGGTTATAGGTAGTGGGCTAGACGCCTGTGTACCAGAAACAACCAAAGAAAATGGTTTAACATCTGCAGGAGAGGTAGAGGCCTTCCTGATGTAGATGGTATAAGTTGCTCCGGCTACAGGGTTCTCGATGATCACCTGGCGATAGTTATTATTATCGTTTTGAAACCATGCTGTTCCTTTGGCTGCATTTTGCGTGCGATTAGCCATACCCATTGGTCTCCATGGACGGGTATCGGTAAACGTAGCCATGTGGCGTACCATAAAGTCAAAGTGGTGTACCAGCCTGCCTGTTGATTGATCTACAGGATCAGTAGCTGTTTGCTCAGTACCTTCATCATCTGTCCATGCGATAGACACGATCAGTGGCTCGTTGCCGGCCGCTGTTACAGTTACAGGTATTTCGGATACACCATCATTAGCAGGATTGGTAGTAAACTCTGTGATGATGGCTCCTTGTGGAGTGGCAGATGTTTTTGCTTTTTTGATAAGGTTACCCGCTTTGTCTGCACTTAATAATCCCCATCCGAATTTGTAATCAGGACCAGGATTTCCCAGGTCGTGTGCAGTATGCATCATAACAGCTTTAAGTGTAGCAGAACGCATGTAGCTGCCTGCAAGCTGGTGATGGTATTGCTGTAGTAGCAGTCCTACTGCCGCCGCTGCAGGGGTAGCATACGATGTACCGCTAGAGTTTACACCGTTGCCGCTGTAAGTTTGGTCTGTAGCATATTCTGATGAGTTAATACCTGTGCCTTTCGCTACCAGGTCTGGTTTAAACCTTCCGTCGTCAGTAGGTCCCCAGTTGCTGTAATCACTCATGGTGCTGTCGCCATTCAGTGCACCAACGGTCATTACGTTTTTAGCAGCAGATGCACCGCTGATAAGATCAAAACCAGCCTTTGTCATATTACCATTTGCAGACTGCTCGTTTCCTGCTGCTACAAAAGGCAGGTACAGCGGAGCATTCTTTGCTATTTCATCCCACTGCTGCGCTTCCTGGTCGTATGCACCAAACTGCCACACAGGTGTAGTGTTATCATTTGCCAGGCCATACGAGTGATTTGAAATAAGGAAACCACTTGTAGCGAAGGCTGTCATTTCTGCCTGGTCGCTGGTCCAGTCGTAGTTGCGTGCAGTGGCGCCAAAGGCAATACCCCGTGCCGATGGTTGATTTGCCAATACCTTTCCCACCATGGTTCCAGATACGTGCGTCATGTGGTTGTTTCCCTTGGTGCTGTTAAGTGTTTGGCCGGCTTGCATTGTCACCTTGCCTGCCAGCAGTTCGTGGGTTGATCTTACTTGTCCACCATCCCATATACCTGCTACCATACCGGTACCATCAATGTTTGCTCCTACGCTGCCACCCGGGTGAAGTTGGTTGGCGCCAATCATATCGCACGACTCTACATTCTTCGTGTTGATGTATACCGGGTTACCCTGGGCATCTATGTACTTGATGTAGTACAGGGAGCCATTCTTTTCGAAATAGCGTTTAGCACCAGGAGTGCGTTGCAGGTAAGCTTGTACAGCTGCTTCATCTCGTTGCAACCTGCTGTTGATGTTTACCAGCTGCTTATTAAGCGCTGCTACATTACTTGCAGCTTGTACCTGCTTACGTTGTTCAGGAGATTGTGCAGATGCGCTAATGCTAATACCTATTGCCGCCATAGCAAGCAGCAGGTGTGCATTTCTTTTGGGTAAAGGTTTTTTCATGTTGATTCTTTGTTTTGAGAAAGTGAAAGAAGTATAGTTTGAGAGCAACGTCAAGTGATTTTGACGAATTGAGGCGGAACCCTATATGTTTTGAGGTGGAAGAGTTGTTTATACACATGCGGGAAGCATAGATTTGCGCATGTTCAATGCTAAACCTCTTGCTGTCTTACTGCTGGTTGTGTTGTTTATGTCATGCAAAAGTGGGCAGCAGTTGCCAGCCAACCTGAAGGACAGCTTCTTTATTTACCTGGATAAAGGAGATGAGGCATACGCCGGCAAAACGGGTTTTAAAAACTTTGAAACAAGCCTCGAGTACTACGACAAGGCCCGCGCAATAGCTGATGAAACGGACGACACGCTTTTATTGGCAGAAGCCATTTTTGCTAAAGGACGGGTATTTGATGCATGGAACCGCGATCCGCAAAACACCATAAGCCACTTCAGCCAGGCTGCTGCATTGTTTGCCACTATGCCACAGGTACACAGGCGCTATTTATATGTAAAACACCTGCTGGCACATGCTTACGACAAAATGGGAGACAGCATCAATTGTGTATCGGTACTGCGGGAGCTATACCACGAGATACAGCCACTGCCAGACAGTTTACGATCTAAACTGGGTTTTACTTCGGAGATGGCATTGGTAAGTACAGAGGTACGCAATTACCCGCTGGCTGATTCTATTTTGAACAACCTTACAAGTAGAGCATGGATCGTTAACGATAGCAATACGTACAATTATCTGGATCACTATTACCTGGCGCAAAGCAGGCTCGACGTTCATTACAGGCGCCATATTCCTTCGCCGCATGTAGACTCGCTGCGGAAGGTAGTTGACAATGCTGCCACCCTCGACAAGATGTACTATGCGCTTAACCTGTCACAGTTGTATGCTGGCGCTGGCAGGTACGACTCCGCTTTCAGTATGCTGCAGATGCACAACCAGCTGGCAAACCAGGTAAACAACAACGCAGATATAACCAGCATGGAGGAAGCACTGCTGCGTAGCGAATTACAGGCAGAGAAGAGGAAGACGGAGTACAAATCAACCCTGCGGAGAACATGGGTAACGGCAATATGGATACTCAGCATTTTATTAGGTTTCATTACTGTACTCAGCCTGCACTTGCAGCGCCAGAAAAAAAGGTATAAAGTACAGACAAGGAAACTGGCGGCTACCAATCACGTGCTGGACGAGAAGATAGAACAGGTGCAGGTAATGAACAAGGAGATTCAGCACAGGGTAAAGAACAACCTGCACATGGTGTTTAGCCTGCTACAGATGCAGGAACGCAAGACAACACACCGCGAAACTACCAACAACCTGCAGGCGGCAATGTTGCGCATAGAAGCCATTGCTTCGCTAAACAATGAGTTAGTTGAAACAAGTCAGAACCCGGATCTTGCAAAGCACATCAAACACCTGATGTCTTCGGCTATCAACTGCCTGTCGAACGATGGCAAGATCGTAACGCAGATATCAGTAGAGGTAAACCAGATGCCCCTGAAGTGGTACCTGCCTGTATCGCTCATCATCAATGAATGGGTAACCAACTCGCTCAAGTATTGCCAACCTAAGACCGACCTGGTGGAACTGAATATTGCTATCTGCAAAAAAGAAGATGGCATCACTGTTACCTACAACGACAATGGGGAGATACAGCCAAAGCAGCCTGAGGGATTAGGAAGCCAGATCATTCACATGCTTTGCAGGCAGATATCCGCTAAGATAGAAACCCTTCACAACAACCCTTACCATTACCAGCTAACGCTTAACTATGACTGATAAGATAAAAGTATTAGTAGTAGAAGACGAAGCCATCATTGCAGAAAACCTGCGCTATAGCCTGGACGATCTTGGCTTTGACGTAGTAGCTACCTGCTATACTTACCAGGAAGCTGTAGAAAGTATACATCGATCTGCCGTAGACCTGCTACTGCTCGACATCAACCTGCAGGATAGCAACAAAGAACACAACGGCCTGGCACTCGCCAAATATGCCAGGGAAACGATAAAGAAGCCTTTCATTTTTCTTACTGCTTACAACGACCGGCAAACAATAGACGACGCCATTGTACTACAGCCAAATGGTTACCTGGTAAAGCCGGTAAATAGTGCAACACTTTTTGCTACCATACAACTGGCGCTCGAGCGCTACAGGACACAATCTGCAATGGATGGAAACGCTAAGGCGAATGACGCACCTGATTACTTCTTTGTGAAAGTTGGTTCCCGCACTACCAAGGTGCTTTGGGATGATGTTTATTACATAGAAGCGGGAAAGAATTATGTAAAGCTGCGGTCGAAGAGCACCAGGTTGGATTATCCCGTACGTGGTTCTTTAAGTTACGTGGTGGAACAATTGATGCCTGCAGGTAAGCGCAATGATTTCATCAAGATAAACAGGAGCATAATCCTGAACCGCAACTATATCACCGGCTATGATGCCAACTATGTGTACTGCCACAACGATAAGTTTGAGAACGGGAAGACAGGATTGCAGCAGTTGGTAGAGCAATTCAAGGCATAGCAACACCAGAGGTTGTTACACCATGGCACTTTCAAAAACACTGGATATTAAAGTGTCCATCGTTCGTGCCTTTCTGCCAATTCCACTTGATGAGCGGCAAGAAAATATGTATCACATCTAACAGTTTATTTTCTCTTTTTCTGCTGTAAATACACCACATTATGTGATTTACGCATGCATTAGCAGCAGGTAGTTTTGCCTCACTAAAAAGCCGGGTAACCGGTTAATCAGCCGCAACCAACAATACCTGTTTATGAAGACTTTCACTGCTACCACCAGCACGGTGGTTATGACTTTGCTTTTGCTCCTTTGCAGCAATCTTTCTGTGTTGGCTTCGCCCCCCACCACCAATGCCACCAATCTTACATTTAGCTCCATTGACGGTGACAGGGCCACCCTTACCTGGACCAATGGAAACGGCACTAAACGCCTGGTGGTAGTAAGGAAAGATCAACCTGTAACGGCCACACCGGTTAATGGTGTAACGTATACAGCTAACGCTAAATTTGGCGATGGAGATGCCTTAGGCACGGAGCAATATGTTGTTTATAACAATTCCGCAACCAGTTTTACACTTACTGGTCTTACCCCGTCCCACACTTATTATGTGGCTATTTACGAGTATACAGGTGACGGTTTCCAGACTGAATATCTAACCACCAATCCAGGTACCGCATCTGTTACTGCACTCAGTGCACCTACTGTACAACCCTCTAATATCACTGGCACGAATATCACCGGCAACAGCATCAAGATCTCTTTTACCAAAGGAAATGGAGCACGTAGAATAGTAGTCATAAGAGAAGGAGCGCCAGTGAATACCAACCCAACCAACCTGGTGGCTTACAACGGTAATCCTGGTTTTGGTTTAGGTTCACATTTGGGCAATGGCAATTATGTGCTCATGTCAAGTACACCGGAAACAGTGACCGCTACCAATCTTGAGCCGGGCAAAACTTATCATTTTGCCGTTTTTGAATACAATGGCAACGCAGGTCCTGTATACCTGACTACAACACCTCCCACGGCAAGTTTTACCACTGCACCACGTCCTTCAGTTGCTAGTTCTGCAATGACGTTTTCAAACATCGACGGCATTACATTCCAGATGGCTTTTACTACAGGCAATGGTAGCAGAAGATTGGTAATAGCAAAAGCCGGCAGTCCTGTTACAGCTACACCTGTTGATGGTGAAAATTATACAGCCAGCAATACCTTCGGTAACGGCCAGCAAATAGCACCGGGTGAATTTGTATTGTCTAATAACACCAATTCGCAGATAAGCCTGCTGAGCCTGCAGCATTCCACCACATACCACTTTGCCGTGTTTGAATATGATGGCACTGGCTCAAATACCCGCTACCTTACAGCCTCTTTTCTTACAGGCTCAAGGTCTACCGCGGTTACACCTACAGTAGAAGCCAGCAATGTCATCATCACCAATATCACCAGCAACCAGGCTACCATTACATGCACAAAAGGCAATGGCGACAGAAGAATTATACTGGTACGTGAGGGTTCGCCGGTAGATGCACTTCCTGTAAACCTGGTACATTATTCTGCACATGCAAACTTTGGTGTAGGAAGCCAGGTGGGTACAGGTAATTATGCTGTTTACTACAACACCGGCAATACGATCACGGTAAATAATCTTTCTCCAGAAAAAACTTACCATGTAGCGGTAGTTGAAGCCAATGGCGCTAACAACCCTGTTTATCTTACCACTGCACCAGCTACAGGAAGCTTTTTTACAACACTTAAACCAACCATTCCAGCTTCAAACATGACCTTTACTTCTGTTGATGGAGCTTCTATGGATCTTTCGTGGACAACAGGTAATGGCACAAGAAGAATAGTTATTGCACGTGCAGGTGCACCTGTATCAGCAGTGCCTGTAGATGGTACAAACTATACAGCAAGCAGCACACTTACCAGCGGCCAGGAGATACTGCCGGGAGAATATGTTGTTACGAATTCGACTGCATCGTCTTTGCAATTGAAAGGTCTTGCACCCAATACTGTTTATCACTTTGCAGTATTCGAGTATACCATCAGCAGCGGCCTCAACTATTACCTTACCAGCCAGTTCCTTGCTTCCAGCAGGTCTACTTCTGTTACCCCTGCATTGGCTGCCAGCAATGTTGTTATTTCTGATGTTACGAGTAATTCTGCTAAGATCACCTGGACCAATGGTGATGGTGGAAGGAGATTGGTAATTGCTAAAGCAGGAAGTTCTGTAGATGCTACTTTGAATAACCTCACATACTACACACCAAATTTGATCTTTGGTTCCGGCAACCATTTAGGAAACGGAAACTTTTCAATTTATTCTTCTACCGGTAACACTGCTACTGTTACAGGGCTGCAACCAAATACTCAGTATCATTTTGCCGTATACGAATACAATGGCAACAATAACCCTGTATACCTGCAAACTGCAGTTCCCCGCTCCAGCACAACAACTGAAGTAAGACCAACCCAGCCATGCACAGCTGCTGTTATAAGTGCAGTAGAAGGTAATGCCATAACCCTGCAATGGACCAATGGTACAGGTACAAAAAGAATTGTTGTTGCTAAAAAAGGCGCACCCGTTTCAGCGGCACCTGTAGATGGTACAACGTATACCAGCAATACAACTTTTGGAAATGGAACGCAATTGCTTCCCGGCGAATTCGTGGTCTACAACGGCTCCTCAAGTTCTGTAGAGATAAAAGGTTTAGAAAAATCTACTATTTATCATTTTGCAGTGTACGAAGCAGATGGATCTGGATCTGCTATTACTTATCTTACCTCGGCTTTCTTAAGTGCACAAGGAACCACGCTTAACGCTCCTACTGTTCAATCGAGCAATGTATTGTTTTCAAATATTACCAGCAGTACTGCTACCGTTACCTGGACCAATGGCAACGGATCGAACAGGATTGTGATAGCACGTAAAGGAAGTCCTGTAACTGCTGTGCCGGTTGACTTTGTGAACTATTCAGCAAGTACTGCATTCGGCAATCAGACATTGACCACAGGTCAGTTTATCATCTTCAAAGGAGCAGGTACCAATGTAGGCGCCACCAATCTTGAACCAGGAACAACCTACCACTTCGCCGTGTATGAAATGAATGGCTTGCATGGACCGGTGTATCAACTAGCCAATCCAGCTGTTGGAAGTGTTACAACACTTGGACCTCCACTGGTTGCCGCACAAAGCATTGTGTTCAACAGTCCTGCATCTACTTCAGTAGAAGTAAGATGGACAAACGGTAGCGGCCAGCGCAGGATTGTGGTGGCAAGAGAAGCCGCACCTACAGATTTTGTTCCGGCTAACACAACAACTTATACAGCTAACAGTTTCTTCGGTACAGGACAGGCTGTAGGTACAAACAGTTTTGTAGTATTTGACGGCACATCTGATCATGTAACGGTTACCAACCTGCAGCGTGAAAAAGTTTATTACTTCACCGTATATGAGTACAACCAGTTTCCTACAGGTCCTGCATATTTGACGGCCAATGCTCCTACTGCTATGTTCAATGGTGTGCTACTTCCTGTAACGTGGATAGATGTGCAGGCGAAGCATGTACTAACTGGAGTAGAAGTAAAATGGACCATAGAAGAAGTAAACAACAGCCGCTTCGAAATAGAACGCAGCAGCAATGGATCAAGCTATAGAACCATCGCTACTGTAGCCAGCAGGGGATCAGGCCGCCACACGTATACTATCAATGATGTTAACCATCCAAGTGGAACCAACTACTATAGAATTAAACAAGTAGATAAAGATGGTCAATCAAGTTATTCTGCGGTAGTAAAAGTAGTAGCTACAGTAAATCATGTAATGGTGATAGAGCAGCCGGTAGTTACGCATTCGTTGAAAATACAACTACCGCAGTTGGTGCATGGATCTTCAGTAGTCATAACTGATATGTCGGGTAAGAAGGTTGCGCAGGCCGCGGTTAATAATACTGTACTGGAACTGCCGGTTGCACATCTTTCTGCTGGTCTTTACAATATTAGCCTGCTGCAAAGCAACCAATTGATCAACACGAAACGATTTGTAAAGCAATAAGTGAGCTAATGATCTGAGGAATATTGCACAGCATTGCTTCACCAAGATCATGTTTTGTTAAGCATGTAGTGCAAATACTTTAATTAAAACAAGAAGCCCTGGTTTTCCAGGGCTTCTTTAGTATTTGCTATTACTAATTTTACCACAGCTTCGATAGCTGTTGAAGCCTATTCTTTAGCTGTAGATGATGATGTTTTAGTCTTTCTTGTATGTTACTGAACATTATAAAAAGACCTTGCTTATATTGTACAGTTTTTCAAAATCCTATCGTTATAAACCCATTATTAAGCAAGTACATCTGCCTCGGTAATTCATCTTGCTGGTATGGCAGCTAATGTAAATTTGTTTAATTAAATTTGTTATTCTGTTACACAATATTGCTTCTATCTTATGATCAGTCTTGAACCAAAAACTTCTTCCCTTGAGGCGTCCGTATTGTTCCTTGTGCCCGACCCGCTGATATGGGTGTTTCCCATCAAGAACGATGATGGAACAGTTGAAGATTTTGAAGTAGGCTATGCTAATAAAGCGGCTATTGAAGGTGTTGGCCATCCTCAGGGAAACCTGGTAGGACTACGCCTGCTGCGGGATGGTGTACCATCCGCACAAAGTGCCCCCGGAAATTTTAAACACTACCTGGATGTATATGAAAGTGGTGAGGTGAAGGAATATACGTTTGTTGCTCATTTTACCAACCGTGTCTACGAAACGGTTCGACAGCCACATAATCATGGTGTGCTTAGCATCACCCGTGACCGTGGCGCACAGCGGGAGGCGGAAAAGAGAGAACAGGCAACACGCCGAACCATGGAATCGATAGTAGCGAGTGCACCAATAGGCATAGCTGTATTCGAGGCAATACGAGATGACGACGGTGTAATTCAAGATTTCAAACTAAGGGTTTACAATAAGCAACGTAACATCCTGCTGGGATTAACAGAAGCAGAAGGTGAACAGATGAAGTTTAGCGAGATACTCCAAATGCTAGGCTCGCCAGCTGCTTTTGAAAAGTATGTATCGGTGGTAGAAAACGGAACATCCATTCAACGGGAACAATACGTAGAACGCTCGATGAAATGGCTTTGTATTTCTACTGTAAAATTGGATGATGGTTTTCTTGCTATGCTTAGCGACATAACCGAGTTGAAAGAATCACAAAAAGTTCTGCAACAACAATCAGATTATCTCAATAGTATTTTCAATGCATCGCTTAATGCTGTGTGTACCTGTGAGGCTATACGAGATGAAGAAGGCAAGATATTAGACCTGCAATACACCCAGATCAACGAGATGTTCAAGCAGATGATCGGGAAAAATGAAGAGGAAGTACTTGGAAAAACGATGCGGCAACTGTTTCCGACTGCAGTTGCCAATGGTATTTATGATACGCACTGCAAGGTGATTGAAACGGGAGTACCGGCAAGGTTTGATATTAAGTATAAAGGAGAAGGACTGAATGCATGGTTTGATATCTCTTCAGTGAAGGTTGGTGATAATGGACTGGTGATAACCTTTGAAGATGTTATGGAGCAAAAGACTGCTGCAGAGAAAATAGAAGAGCAAAAAAGACTGCTGGATAATATTCTTGCAGGCTCATCCAATGGTATATCGGTTACAGAATTTGTTCGTGATACCGATGGCAATATCATAGACTGTCGCACCATCCTGGCTAATGATGCCGCAGTTGCCATTGCAGGCTTACCAAGGGATATTTATTTAACTAAACTCGCTTCTGAAATTGAGCCTGCGCTTTTAGAGTCTCCTTATTTCCAGATGTGTAAAAAAACACTGGAAACAGGTGAACCTTTTATTACGCAATACTATTTCCAATTAACAAACCGGTGGTTGGAACTAAGTGTGTCAAGAATGGATCACGAAAACCTGATACATGTATTTACGGATGTAACTCCTATAAAAGAAGCACAGCTGCAACAGGAGCGACTGGTAGAAGAATTGAAACGCTCTAATCAAAGCCTGGAAGAATTTGCCCACGCAGCTTCGCACGACATGAAGGAGCCACTTCGTAAGATCCGCACGTTTACTGACAGGTTGAAAGTGAAACTAGCAGAACGTGTAGATGAATCATCCAGCAACCTGATGAAGCGTATAGAAACATCTGCTCAAAGATTAGAACTACTGGTAGATGATCTCCTTGAATTTTCTCATGTAAGCGAACGGCCGCGTGAAATGGCACAGGTAGACTTGAATGTAAAAGTTCAAAAAGTGCTTGCAGACCTTGAACTCTCCATTGAGGAAAAAGGAGCAAGGTTTACTGTAGATACAATGCCGGTAGTTCATGGTAACAAGCGCCAGCTTCAGCAGTTATTTTACAACCTGGTGAATAATGCGCTTAAATATTCAAAGCCGGGAGTGCCACCTGAAATAGCTATCAAATACAGCCTGGTAAATGGTGCGGATGTAAAAACACATATTGAACTCCCCGCTGATGAGCTACAGAAAAAATACCACCAGGTGGAAATTAGAGACAACGGTATCGGCTTCGAGCAACAGTATGCTGAACAAATATTTGGGATGTTCAAACGACTGCATGGCAAGGCCGAATATTCAGGAACAGGGGTTGGTCTTTCTATTGCGAAGAAAGTAGTAGATAATCACCAGGGTTATATCTGGGCATCAGGTGAATTGCACAAAGGAGCTACGTTTTATATACTGCTACCTGTATCGAAGTATTGATTGTTTATATGATTGGGCGTGGTTAATTATGTAGTGTGCAAGCTTCATCATCCTTATTGCTGTTGTCGCTTTTTTTGCTTGGTCCAATAAATTAACCAACTGCCTGCCGCTAGGCAAGTTTGGTGAATGTCAATTGATCTCTAATACCTTAATTTTTTAGCTGCCTGTTTTTGACTTTTGACTTTTGACTTTATAAGTGTAGCGGCGGCGCAATGACGAGGCCACGCGGCCTGAGCATAAGCCTTTAACATCTAAGGCTTGTATCAAATTCTTCTTCAGATTGCTTTTAAATGGCGATATAAGTCTTTCGCAAATACACCTGCCTGAAAGCATCACCATGTTACCGAGCGCATGCGGCCTGACCCTGATGTCTATAGCAGCTAATTATTATAAACAAGTTTGTCGCAGTTCACTTTGTTCCTGCTTGCTGTTGTCACTTTTTTTGTTTGCCCAAAAAAAGTAACCAAAAAAAGGGCCCCGGGAATGATGTACGGCCCATTCCCGGTTACCCGCGATTGAGCTTTTGTACATGGTGATGAATGGCAGTTGATCTTTGATGCCTTAACTGTTGGCTGCCTGTTTTTTTGCTGATCAATACCTGTAGTCCTATGTATGCTCAGGCCGCATGGCCTCGTTACTGCAACGGGACTCCACCCGCTTCTTACAAACAAAGCTGCGCTATGTTTGAATGTCTCGTTGCACTCGACACCGAACCGGCCTAATGAGCCTTATGCAGTAACTGGTGGAGTAAAGAGAATTAACCACTGGATATTTTAACAAAGATTACCTCTTACCTCGCAATCATGAGCATATGTAAGCATAGCGCTCGCCGAACAGTCGATGCATCGACGCCCCGCTGCTCTTCATTACAGTAGTACAAAAGCTAAATGGTAAGACTCCGGGAATGGGCTGTATATCATTCCCGGTCGCCTTTTTGGTTACTTTTTGGCGAAGCAAAAAGTGACTAAAGAAACAGCTCAGGCCGCAGGGCCTCGTTACTGCAACGGGACTCCACCCGCTTCTTTCAAACAAAGCTGCGCAATGTTTGAATGTCTCGTTGCACTCGACACCGAACCGGCCTAATGTCCCTTATGCAGTAACTGGTGGAGGTGTGCCATATTACCAAAGCTTCACCTGAGTAAAAGCAAGAATGAGATATAAATTCTTTGGCAAAACAACCTGTATGCAACCCTTCATCGTCAAAAGCGAACAAACCTTCTTTATACTTGTTCATCTGCTATATCTTAGAAGGCATTTTACCTGTGCCGGTTTCTCTTTTTTTTTAAAATACCAATAGCTTGTCAGTAACAAATTCATCACCTGGATTATATAAATACCAACACCTGCCGTCTTTTGCCCAGTTTATTTTAGATGGGCATCTTTATCAATATTCAGTACAACAACTAGCTTATGCAAGGCAGTACGATGTTCCATTATTAAAATTCCTTAGCCACTATTCTGATGAGGAATTGATAGAAATAACTATCACTGGTATCACAGAAATATTGAATTACCTGGCTGCTAACAATGCTGCTGAATTTATATCTATTTCTACTGAAAGATGGTTATCCAACCAATTGGAAATAGTAGGTAAATATGACATCACCGCAGAGGACCTAACGTTGGTGCCGCATGTAAGAGGAAAATCATTCAAGCATTACGCATTCAAGTTTTATAATGATCCCACACAAATTGAAGCGCTACTAGCAGAGATCGATGATTTCCTGATGGCAACTACAACCACTTCAGCGAATACTTACATCACCATCATAAAAGACCAACTACACGAACAGGAAGAGTTCAGGGTTAAACTTTCCAATGCGCTTCCGGGCTTCATATATGTTTACGATGTTCACCAGGAAAAACAGACTTTTTCTAATGATAAGCTGGGTGATCTTTTAGGATATAGTAACGAGGAAGTAGCATCTATCAGTGATAACTTTTACCGATCTGTCATACATCCGGTTGATTGGGAGAAAGCCTTCACATGCAGGCAAAGCCATTCTTTTGTCGATGGTTCGATCTGTTCATTTGAATGCAGGATGAGAGATACCAATGGCAACTACAAATGGATCAGGTTTTACGAAACATCATTAAGAACTGAGACTAACGGAGACATAAGAGAAATTATAGGAGTAGCTTTTGACGTGACTGTAGAAAAGGAGACGAGTGAGGCACTTGCAACGAGGGAGGACCAATTGCTGGAAGCGCAAAGTATTGCACAGATAGGCAGTTTTGAATGGTTTATTGATGGCAATAAATCCACCACCAATTCACCCGAGATATATAAGGTCTTTGAGATGAATGAACTGGAGAAGTTTGAAGAGTTCATGCAGCATGTTCACCGAGATGATTATAAAATGGTAGAAGATGCAATTAATCTTTCTTTTCAAACAGGTAATTATGATTGCATTTTCAGGTATCTCAGGAATTGCAAGGAGAAGGTTATATGGTCGAGAGGATTGGTGACCATTGAAGATGGTAAACCTGTGAAGATGATAGGAACAGTGCAGGATATTACGACTATCAAAAGAATAGAAGAAGAGCTAAAGCAAAAGACCCTTGAACTTGAAAAGTCGAACGAAAGTTTACAAAAGTTTGCAGCCATTACAAGTCATGATCTGAAAGAGCCTCTAAGGAAGATTGGCATTTTTGCTTCTAAAATTTTAAAAGCAGAAAAAGACAAATTGACGGAAGCATCCCACACCTCTTTGCAAAAAATATTTCAGAGCATAGCACATATGCAACAAATGATGGAGGATATTCTCCAGTTTTCTTTTATTGATATACACCAGGAGAAAACGCCAACGGATTTAGAGAACGTATTATCAGAAGTGAAGGAAATTCTGTCGGAAAGTATTGCTGATAAAAATGCTGAAATAACATCAGATGGCTTGCCCATAGCCAATGTGATAGCTCCACAAGTGAGCCAATTATTTCAAAACCTGATTGCAAATGCGCTCAAGTTTTCAAAGCCGGATGAACCACCCAGGATCACCATCACTCATAGTTTTATAGTTGATAAACCTGCAGCGTCTACTACCAGGCAATTTCTTGAAATATCTATTGCCGATAATGGGATAGGCTTTGATGACAGTGACAGCGAAAAGATCTTTGGTTTATTCTTTCGCCTGCACAACAAAAACCAATATGAAGGATCAGGCTTAGGATTATCTATCTGTAAAAAGATTGTCGAAAATCATTCCGGCACTATTACAGCGAAATCTACAATTGGAGAAGGATCGAAGTTCATTATCCAGCTGCCTCTTTAGGTTAGAAGATCCAGTAGCACAGGAACTGGAACATGGATTCATTTAAAGCAAATATTTAGATCCATATCACTACCTGGACCTGGTCGCCAGCTGTAAGCAATTGTTTTTTCCTGATATCCGCTTTTATAGGAAGCAGGTATGTTCCTCTCTTTGTATCGAACCAGATGGCAGTATCCCAATTAGATGCTCCAACTGCTGCTCTTGCCTTCAACCTCCCCCAACCTTCTTCTTCGCTTTTAAGGTTGTTCCTGATTTCGGTAGATAATTCGCTTGGAAGTGAAACGAAGTGCCAGCCACCTGCAGGAAGATGCTGCCATATACTTCCAGTAAATGCGTATTCTATTTTTCCAGTCATCTGGTGGTACGTTTTATTTAAACCATGCACCTCAAGCCGATACAAAACAAAATAAAGAATAAACTTCTACTGCATATATGATATAGCCAGCACTCGTTCATGTGCATGTCCCTATTGTAAGTCTTTACAGCACTATGTCCCTTGCTCATCCTGTGGTTTTGGAAAGCCTTCTACCTGGCTGTACATGCGCTCGTATTTAAGGAAAGCACTTTCGCCAAAAGGATGCCCGCCAAAGCCGTGGCGCATCATAGCAACTGCTTTAGCCCATGTTTGTTCTTTATCCCTGCTGGCTATCAGGCTCATCACCGATTGAGCAATTACAGGAATAGGCACCTCCATGTGCATAGCGTCTGTTACCAGCCAGTTAACCTCGCCGGTATCTTCTATATAAGCCGGTATGTTATCATAGCCGTCTTGTTTTTCCAGTTGCTGCCGCATCAGTTCTATCAGCCACGACCTTATTACCGAACCATTTTCCCAGCACTTTAAAATGCTGGTATAGTCCAGCGGCTCGCGGTAACGCGCAAGCAGGTTCATGCCTTCACCAATAGCTTGCAGCATTCCAAACTCAATTCCATTATGTACCAATTTTACATAATGTCCTGCACCTGAATTTCCTGCATGAACATATCCACCTTCTACAGCAAGGTCTTTTAAAATAGGTTCAATGATTTCAACACCTTTCTTGTCGCCACCTATCATAAAACAGGCGCCGTTCCTGGCACCATCTACTCCACCGCTGGTGCCGGAGTCTATAAAATAAACCCCGCTCTCACTTATCCTTTGTGCCCTCCTGATGGTATCGCCCCAGTAACTGTTTCCACAGTCGGCCAGTACATCGCCGGGCGAAAGCATAGGAACTATGTTATCTATCAGGTCGTCTATTGGTTTACCAGCTGGTATAAAGATCAACACCACGCGGGGTAAGCTAAGGCGGCCAATGAACTCTTCCATGTCAGCTGCCTGTATGATTTTGTCCTGGAATAAACCCGGTTTCACAAACAGGTCATATCCCACCACCTCGTATCCTTTATCCACCGCCTGGAAAGCCAGGTTGCTTCCCATTTTACCTAAGCCAATTATTCCAATCGTTCCTTTCATAACAATGCTTTTGTGGAAGCATGAAAATTCTGTTCCCGCTTAGGAAGTTTAAGGTTTAATGTTTGATGTTTAAGGTTGGAGTTGGAGGTTTGATGTTAGGTGTTGGAAGTTGTGAGTTGGAGGGTGGATGTTTGATTGTTTGATGTTTGGACTATTAGCTAAGCGCCACCGCCTAAAGCCTAACAACTACCACCTCCCAACTACCACCTACACTACTTGCTTCAATCCTAGCTTCTTCATCCAAACTGCTTCCAGTGTATACACGCCAAATTCTTCCACCACTTTACCACGAATATGGTAATAGCCGCGGCCTGTCAGCCTGTGCTTTACAGCTACATCGGGAAAATGTACCGTATCTACCCAATCACCATTGCTGTCAATGAATGTCCCGAAGTACATCACATCACCTTTCTTAGTTCTTACTGGTTTCTCGGTAATGTAGTATACCAGCACATCTACCTGCTTTCCAAGGTGAGCTTCAAATTGTGAAGCCTTTACAAACGCATTTGTATCGGCATCAACCAGTGAAAAAGGATCACACAGAGGAAAACCAAGCAGCTCCAGCTCATCAAGCGCATCTTCCATAGCTGAATGATACAATACCGGCAATTGAAAATCTTTTGCCGGTTCTTCAAATAGTGTAGTGGCTTTGGCCACCGCCGTATGCTGCACCCTTTTATGAAAAAAGTTTGCATGCCACAGCAGCTCTTTTTTATTCTTACCTGTAAAACGCAATGCACCTACACGTATGAGTGTATTCAGTTGCTCCTGCCCTATCCCTGTTCTTTTCACTAGGTCTTCCAGGCTTTGGTACCACCCGTTGTTATTACGCTCCTGCAGTAGCTGCTGTATCACATCTTTCTCTATGCTCTTGATGTGTACAAAACCCAGGTACACCTGGTTGCTCTCTATGTTGGTCAATTCATCGCTATTGTTCACACAAGGTGCATGTACAATGGCACCTGCCCGCCGCAATTCATGCACGTATAGTTCGGTGCTATAGAAGCCGCCAAAGTTGTTGATAACAGCCACCATGAACTCCATGGGATAGTAGGTCTTCAGGAATAAGCTCTGGTAACTTTCTACAGCAAACGATGCAGAGTGCGCTTTAGAAAACGAGTAGCCTCCAAAGCTTTCTATCTGTCGCCATACCTCTTTGGTCAGCTCATCGGCATAGCCAAACTGTTTGCAGTTGTCAAAGAATTGATCCCTGATCTTCTCGAACTCTTTGCGTCCGCGGTACTTGCCGCTCATGGCGCGGCGCAGTACATCTGCTTCACCCATATCCAATCCTGCAAAATGATGCGCAACCTTTATCACATCCTCCTGGTATACCATCACACCGTAGGTCTCTTCCAGCAGCTCCTTCATCTTGGGGTGCAGGTACTCAAAACCATCGGGATGATGAAAGCGCTCGATGTATTGCCGCATCATACCCGACTGCGATACCCCAGGGCGAATAATAGACGAAGCAGCAACCAGTGTGATATAACTATCGCAGCGCAACTTCTTCAGCAGTTGCCGCATAGCAGGACTTTCTATATAAAAACATCCAATGGTATCGGCACGCCGTATCTGCTCCGCCACCTTTGCATCCTTCTTCATTTTTTCTACGGCATGTATATCTACTGATATCTCTTTGTTTTGCCGCACCAGCTGAATGGCATCTTTTATATGTCCCAAACCACGTTGGCTAAGTATGTCCAGCTTGTACAATCCTACTTTCTCGGCACCAAACATATCTATCTGCGTAGTGGCAAATCCTTTGGGCGGCATCTCCAGCGCCGTGTACTGGTAAATGGGTTCTTCGCTTATAAGCATTCCTCCCGGGTGTATACTGGTGTAGTTTGGAAAGTTGCGCATCAGGTTGCCATACTTCAGGATGAGCCGCTGTATCTTATCATCCAGCAGCGTAGCATTGGGATTATTGGCTATTGCATCTACTTCATGCTTAGGCAGTCCAAATACTTTTCCCAACTCCCGCAATACTGCATTGTATTGAAACGTGCTGAACATTCCCAGCAGCGCTACGTGTTCTTTCCCATATCGCTTGAAGATATAGTCGATCACTTCATCGCGATCCTGCCAACTGAAGTCAATGTCAAAATCTGGCGGCGATGTTCGGTACGGATTGAGAAATCGCTCGAAATAAAGATCCAGCTCTATTGGGTTCACATCTGTTATCTGCAGGCAATAAGCTACTACAGAGTTAGCGCCACTTCCTCTTCCCACATGAAAGAAGCCGCGACTTTGTGCATAGCGAATCACATCCCAGGTAATAAGAAAATAGGCGTTAAAGCCGAGCTTGTTAATAATCTCAAGTTCCTTTGCTACCCGCCGCTGCGCCTCTTTGTTACGGGTCCCAAAACGGTAACGCATTCCATCTATAGCCAGTTTCTCCAGCAGGATCCGGTCATCTTCTAAAGTAGCGGAATAGACCTTTTTGTTCTTGTCTTTGTTGAAATCAATTTCATAGCTGCAGGTGTCCACCACCTGTAGCGTGTTGGTGATGATCTGTGGGTACTTCTGGAATGCCTCCAGGATCTTTGCCGGTGCGATGAAGGTTTCTTTGTTTCCGGCAATGTGCGTCGCCTCCTGCTTCGATAGCAGTATATTCTTATCAATAGCACGCAGCAGCCGGTGAAGATTATAGCTTGTAGCATCCTTGTATGTCACCGGTTGTCGCACTACAAACTTTGTAGGATGCGCAATACAACCTGCATTCATCAGCTTATTTACTTCCGATACCTGCACGCCTATCAGCTCATTAGCCGCTAGCTCGTCTGGTGAAAATGTACCCAATGCATAAACTACCCATACATCGTTGGTAATGCTGGCTCGTTCGGGAAAAGAAGTTTTATACTGCAGGTGTTGCGACAGGAACAGGTTGATCTTTTGTACACCGTTCATATTCATGGCTACCAGCACATACATAAACTGATCTTCGTTCCTAATCTCTACACCCAGCAGTGGCCTGATGCCTGCCTGCTTGCAGCTATCATAAAAATCCCATGTATCGGCAGTGCTGTTGATGTTGGTAATGGCCATTGCTGCCGCCCCCATCTCTACGCCATAGTTTACCAGTTCATCCGTGGCAAAGGTTCCGTAGCGAAACGAGAAATATGTCTTGCAGTTGAGGTACATAGGTGTTCATAGGAATAAATGATTAAAGCATACCGCTGGCTCTTACTACCATGGAGCGGCCATAGCGATTGTTCAAATGATCGAGCGCCTGGTAGAGCTTGATGTCCTCGTTGGTATCGTCAAACAGGTTGATCTGGTAATTGCCGGGCACCAGGTTGGAAAACCGTATGCCGATGAGCCTCACCAGTAGTCGCCTGTCGTAAAGCCTGGTAAATAGCTCCTTTACCCTTGCTAGCAAAAGGTGATCAGCAGATGTATAGGGTATGGCTTGTTGCTTTGTTAGTGTATTGAAGTCGGCATACCGGATCTTGATGGTTATACAGCCTGTCAGCTTATTTTGCTGCCGCAGCTCATGCCCTATCCGCTCCGTCATCTTTACCAGTTGTGCGTTCAAAAAACGTATATCAATCGTGTCGCTTTCAAAGGTGTTTTCAGTGCTGATGCTCTTTTGCTCGTGGAAAGGAACGACAGGCGTATCATCAATACCATTAGCCCGGCGCCATAGCTCCAGCCCGTTCTTGCCCATCAGGTTATTCATCATCTCCACCGGGATCTCGCTGAGTGTCTGTATGGTACGTACACCCATTTGCCGAAGTAGCTGCGCCGTTTTTTGCCCAACCATTGGCAGCTTTTCTACCGGCAGCGGCGCAAGAAAAGATCGCTCCATTCCCGAAGGCACTTCTTTGTGACCATTGGGCTTGGCCTCGTCAGTTGCTACCTTACTTACCAGCTTGTTGATGGATAAGCCTTTAGATATCGGCAATCCACTTTCTGCGTAAATCTTTTTGCGCAGCTCCTCACTGTACAGGTTGCACCCAAAGAACTTGTCCATGCCGGTAAGGTCAACATAGAACTCGTCTACACTGGCTTTTTCAAACAAGGGCGCGGTGTCGCGTATAATATCCGTTACCAATGTGGAATATTTGCTGTACGACTCCATATCGCCCGAGATGATCGTGGCCTGTGGGCATAGCCGCCGGGCCAGTTTCATAGGCATGGCTGAGTGAATACCAAAGCTCCGCGCTTCGTAGCTGCAGGCAGCTACTACTGCCCTGTCACTATGCCCTCCTACCAGCAGTGGCCTGCCCTTTAGCTTAGGGTTTTTCAGGCATTCTACATTTACGAAGAAGGCATCCAGGTCATAATGCGCTATGGTTCGTTCGTCTTTCATTTCCGCCAACAAAGCTAGAGGATTTAAATGGTTTTGCTAAAATATTTAGCAAAATAAGCTAAAAGAAAAGCTTCCTCGTTCTGCTGCAAATACTAAGAAAAAGCTTTAGATTGACCGCAAAACAACTGCATGGTTACACTTACCATAAAAGATGAAACGGCCGGCGGCAAGGTGATAAATGAGACCCGCGTTTCATTCAATAATGAATTAGCTACAGTACAGGAGATCATTACCGCACGGGTAACGGCGGAGGTAGAACAGTACAACAACAGGCTGCCTGAATACTACCAGGGATTGGTGCAACCCGGCGAAGCTGAAGTAACGTTGAATGGTTTCAAAATGAAACAACGAAGAAAGGTAGATGCAGAAAAGCAAGTACTCGTAGCACTGGAAGCGTTCAACCGCAACGGATACTTCATGCTTATTGACAACATACAAGCAGAGAGCCTTGAGCAGATGATCGTTATCAACCCAAAGACTGAAATCTCCTTTATCAAACTAACGCCTCTTGTTGGCGGCTAATATCCCGTATGAGTATTCTTAACGCTATCAAAAAGGCCGTTAGCAGCATTAGCGGCAAAGACAGTGGTAATCCATTTGAGCAGATGATGGATGAGATGTACCGCGAGTTTGTAAAAACAAACGTACACTATTGGGAGTTTAAGCCGAATGAGAACGAGGTGTTTAAACAGCAGGTTGTTAGCCTTTCTGACAAAGAGAAAGTTCTGCTATTACAAACAGCCATAAAAAGCATAGCTAAGTTTACCACCGGCAACAACTCGTGGAGTAGCAACGACAAAGAAGCGTTACTGGCGAATATGTATGATAGTATTCTACGACACCTTCTAAAGATGCGGCTTAGCATGGATGATGAAGACATCATTGGTGTGTTGCAGATGTTTTTTACCTACAGAAGGTACAACAGCTCCAGCCTCATGCACTGGCCTATAGCGGCGGTTATTGGGCAGGTAGAAAAGCAATTAAAGACAAGAGCGGCTTCGAAGGATTTATTGGAAATACTTTCTTCCTTGAAAGATCGTGTTCAGAAAGATCAACATTATTATGCTGCTAAAGAGCAGGCAAAAATCATAGAGAAGATCGACCAGCTTTTGTTTAGCAGCACCAACAACCAGGGCTTGGTGAAACCGACCTGGTTTGTAGCTAATGATGATCTGGCTGTACATGCCAACGCTGCCATTGAAGCCATGAATGATACAGACAGGCAGCAATGGTTTAAACTGATGCAGCATGCACAGAAAGCTTCCGGTGGCTCGCCATCAAAAAAATATGTGGACGAGGCAAAGACGCTGTTTGAAGCGTTTGGTGCAGCGAAATTCAAACACGTAGTAAACGACTGGTTCGTATATGTAGCCTCTTTGAAAGATAAAGTGACTGAATACACCAATGAGCACAACGGCCAGGTATATACGTATAGCAACACTACTTTTCTTACTGCTCAAAATCTTGATATACTGAAAGGGTTCATCTGGATGTGTGTTCATTTCCATGACAAGAATACATTGTTCAACCTTGCCGCATTGGCAGAAAGAGCTTATCGGAAAATACCTGGACAAGGACCTGCCGCTCCATCAGTAGGTAATGCTTGCATTTATGTATTAGGCAATGTAAAAGGACTTGATGGCGTTGGGCTTCTATCCCGACTGAAGTTGCGCATCAAACAAAACAACACGCAAAACCTCATCAATAAATACATGCTCAATGCTGCAGAAAAGCAAGGGGTGAGCTTGCATGAAATTGAGGATATGGCGGTGGATGATTTTGACCTTGAACTCGGTTCTAAAACATATGAATTTGATGGTTTTAAAGCAGTGCTTAATCATGTAGCAACCGGCAAAACGGAGTTGCTTTGGTTTAAACCAGATGGCAGCCCACAGAAGTCTGTACCTGCTGTTGTTAAAGAAAAACATGCTGCTAAGCTTAAGAAGATAAAAGACACGATCAAGCAGGTAGAACTTACATCTACAGCGCAGCGCGATAGGATAGACAGGATGTTCAAGAGCGGAAGAAGCCTGCGGTGGCAGCAGTTCCAGGAGTACTACCTCAACCATGGATTGATGTGCTTGTTTGCACGCAAGATGATCTGGACCTTAGAGGAAGGTGGTAAAAAGGAGAACGTGCTTTACCTGGATGATCAGTGGGTAAGCTTACAAGGTGTATTGTCATTTGAACCAGGCGAGGATACACTTGTACGCCTTTGGCACCCGGTAGCCAGCAGTGTACAGGAGATAAGTGACTGGAGAAATTTTTTAGTAGAACGCGAAATCGTTCAACCGCTTAAGCAGGCATTCAGAGAGGTATACCTGCTTACGGATGCAGAGATAACTACGCGTACCTATAGCAACCGGATGGCTGCGCATATTTTGAAGCAACACCAGTTTAACTCGCTGGCTAAGACCCGCGGCTGGAAGTACAGCCTGCTTGGCAGTTACGATGATGGACGGGATAATGAAATTGCATGTATAGAACTACCTGATTATGGTCTTACAGCTGAATTTTGGATAAATGAAGTGAATGCTGAAGATGCTTATAATGATACAGGTATATGGCTGTATGTAGCAACGGACCAGGTACGTTTCGTACGCACGGGCACTCGTACAGTAATTGAACTGCTGGATGTTCCGGCACTGGCTTTTAGCGAAGTGATGCGCGACGTGGATCTGTTTGTAGGTGTAGCCAGTGTAGGCAACGATCCGCAGTGGCGCGACAGTGGAGGACTACCGGCTTACAGGGACTACTGGCAAGCTTATTCTTTTGGCGACCTGACCGAAGTAGCAAAAACAAGAAAGTCTATCCTGGAGCGAATGCTGCCAAGGTTGAAGGTGGGAAAGGTGGCGACAATTCGAGACAAGTTCCTGGTGGTAAAAGGAAAGCTTAGGACTTATAAAATACATATTGGCAGTACCAATATATTGATGGAACCCAATGATCAATACCTGTGTATAGTTCCAGGAAGAAGTACAGATAATGCATCCACGCTGTTCCTGCCGTTTGAAGGAGACAATGGTTTATCTGTCATTCTCAGCAAAGCAGTGCTCTTAGCTGATGACGATAAAATAACTGATCCAACAATTACCAGCCAGATCAATACCAGGTAACAGCAATCGGTAATTAGTGATTGAACTAAATATAATGGCTACTTCATTAGAGGTAGCCATTATGATGTAAAACATTTTCAGCAACAAGTAAACGATATAATCTTTTTGTTGTGGCTTCTAACACAGCAACGCCTGTATCAGGAGTTGTAAAAAACTAGTTTATATCCATACAGGTTACTGCTGATGATGATAATTGCTTGCAGCTTTCTTACTTTTAGTCATGCTCAAATCTGCCATTGCTTTACTAACTCTTTTTATTTCTCTTGCTGCAAAGGCGCAGCAGGTATTACAGGTAAACAACCCAGAAGAATGGGTGAACCCGCTGATGGGGACAGATTCTAAGATCAGCTTTTCTAATGGCAATACTTACCCGGCCATTGCTGTACCCTGGGCAATGAATTTATGGGTGCCTCAAACCAACGAGATGGGCAATGGCTGGCAATACCAATACAGTGCAGACAAGATCCGTGGCTTCAAACAAACGCACCAGCCAAGTCCGTGGATGAATGACTACGGCCAGTTCTCGATCATGCCGGTAACACATCACCTGAAGTTCAGGCAAAATGATAGAGCGAGTTGGTTCTCGCATAAAGCGGAAGTAGCCAAGCCTTATTACTATAGCGTTTACCTCGCCGATGCAGATGTAACAACAGAGCTAACAACATCTGAACGTGCAGCACAATTCCGTTTTACATTTCCGCAAACTGATAGTGCGTTTGTTGTAGTAGATGCATTCAACCGCGGCTCTTCTGTTACCATCATTCCAGGTCAGCAAAAGATCATTGGATATTCTACGCGCAACAGTGGTGGCGTTACTCAAAACTTCCGGAACTATTTCGTCATGCTTTTTGATAAGCCATTTACTTTTTCTACCACATGGCGCGATAGTACATTGATAAAAGATTCCCTTACTGTAACAGCAGATCATGCAGGCGCTGTCGTTGGATTTAATACCAGTAATGGAGAAAAGATCAATGTAAAGATTGCATCGTCATTCATCAGCTATGAGCAGGCAGAACTAAACCTGCAGCGTGAAGTAGCAAATGAATCATTTGATACTACCATGCAGAAATCTAAAGGGCTTTGGAATAAACTATTGAGCAAAATAAAAGTAGAAGGTGGCACTGTAGACCAGGTGAGAACTTTTTACTCCTGCATGTATCGCACACTTTCATTTCCAAACAAGCTATATGAAATAGATGCCGCAGGCAATGCAGTTCATTACAGCCCGTACAATGGTAAAATAGAAAAAGGCTACTTGTTTGGCGGCACTGGCTTCTGGGATACCTTCCGTGCACTGTATCCGTTCCTTAACCTGCTGTACCCAAGCATCAACAAAGAGATGCAGGAAGGGCTCGCAAATGCTTACAAGGAGGGCGGATGGTTGCCTGAGTGGTCGAGCCCAGGCTACAGGAACGTCATGATTGGAAACAATTCAGCCTCTGTAGTTGCTGATGCTTACATAAAAGGTTTGCGTGGGTATGATATCAATACACTGTACGAAGCGCTGCTAAAAGGTGCTAATAATGAAGGTCCGTTAACTGCTGTAGGACGCGCAGGTGTTCAATATTATAATGAACTCGGCTATGTTCCTTACGATGTAAAGATTAATGAAAATGCAGCACGCACTTTAGAATATGCCTACAACGATTTTACGATCTACCAGTTAGCAAAGGCATTGAAAAGACCACAGGCTGAGATAGACCTGTACGCCAGGCGAAGCCAGAACTATCGCAACCTGTTTGATTCAACACTGAAGCTGATGAGAGGACGTAATAAGGATGGTAGTTTTCAATCGCCGTTCAATCCATTCAAGTGGGGTGATGCTTTTACTGAAGGTAATAGCTGGCATTACTCGTGGAGCGTTTTTCATGATGTAAAAGGCCTGAGGGAGCTGATGGGAGGACAACGGCATTTTGTAAAGATGCTTGACTCTGTGTTCATCATGCCTCCTGTATTTGATGAAAGTTACTACCGCGGTGTTATACATGAGATACGTGAAATGCAGGTGGCAAATATGGGTCAGTATGCTCATGGCAACCAACCCATCCAGCATATGATATACCTGTACAATTGGGCTGGTGAAACATGGAAAACACAATACTGGATTAGGGAAACAATGAACAGGATGTATCGACCTACACCTGATGGTTACTGCGGCGATGAAGACAATGGCCAGACTTCTGCATGGTATATATTTTCTGCAATGGGTTTTTATCCTGTTTGCCCCGGCACTACGCAGTATGTTTTAGGTACACCCTATTTTAAAAAAATCACATTACAATTAGAGAATGGTAAATTAATACATATATCTGCACCCAAGAACAGCGATAACAACAGGTATATAAATAGGATGACACTAAACGGTAAGCCATACCACAAAAATTACCTGGAGCATTTTGAACTTATGAAAGGAGCGAAACTACATTTTGAAATGAGCGATAAGCCGAACAAAAAACGAGGGACAACAACTGCCGCATTTCCTTATTCCTTTAGCGACAAAAACAAATAGGCTAATATTTTACAGCTTCTTATAACTCAGGTAGAAAAAATTATTGCAACAACAGAATATGAGTATTCTTTTACCGACTAGTTACTTAAAAAAACATCCGTTTAGTTCAAAGTTATTTTCACCAATCCCATCATACGTTTATGCGTGTAGGGTAGTAGGATATATTCGTAGTCAACAGCTTGCACTTGTTGTAGCAGGAAATTGTACTTCTCAAATACCCTAATGTCAGAGGTAGTAAATTCATTTTGTTCATTATTGGTTACTGCCAGCAGCCCTTGCTTCTTACCTGGAAAATGTTGAGCAAAAATGTAAAAGTTTTTGCCCTTAAGCTGCACATTGGCAACTGAAGATGTTTCAATACGTTTATCCTCTTCTTCTGCAGAAATAATCCTGCTATTGATCAATTTAAATTGATTGTCTAATACAGATATACGCACAGGAAAAGAAGGTGTTAATTGCCGGTTTTGCCTTAACCTAGAATCGGAATTACTTCTGTTATTGATATTAGTTTCTCTGAATAGCCTTTGCGCATATTGATCATTGGTCTCGTACATTCTCTGGAAGGCACTGGGCTCATTTGCGATTGCATCTACAGTTGGCAACAAAGGCTCCCTGTATGGTCGCGTATACTGGGTGGAGAATAATGGAAGAGTTGTTTCAATGCTCTCCTTCATTCCAGGAACGGAAAAAAATGTACTAGCCACACGTCCCCTAAATTGTCCTTTAACCAAGCTCACCGGAACTATTTCTTCTAAATTATTATTCACTTTAGTCAGGAAAATATCATTTCGAACAATTGAATACAGCGTGATAGAAGAGTCAGATGAATTATTATTAAATGCAGCTAATGTATAATCTACATTACTTGAAAAGGAACACCTGGTTATTTTGCCAGTTGCACGATCTCCTTTCATTAAATGTAACGTGTAGCCTGCACTATCTACCGAACGCTTCAGTAAAAAAAGATCTTTTCCATGCAGCTCAACTTGCTTTAATCTATCTGATGCTTTATAAGGAAAAGCGAGTTTATTGGTAGACACAACTTTTAAATCTTTATCCATTTGTGCAACAGTACTTACTACCGTTTCTACTTCTGGGTAATAAATATTGGAAGTAATAAATAGCTCATCCTGGTTGTTGGAAATTTCTATGTTAGTAATTCTCTTTTTGAGGGTGCTATCGATAAAACCTTTAAGTGCAGCACTCAATTCAACTGCCTTCCCATCTTCATCAATTCGCCAAATAACATTTTCACCTGCAGGTTGATGTACATAAATAAAATAATGTTCTTTAAAAGGTATTACATGGACTACTTGCTGTTTTTTAAACCTAAAATTTATTTCTCTTTGAGAGACCAATTGCAACTTCTGGTCAAAAATGTGAATGGCAGGTTTTTTATCAGACAGAAAAGTAATTAAATGGTGCTTACCGGAAATATTTGTTACCAATTGTGTAACATCAGCATAAGGGTGAGAAAACGTCTGCCTGCTGTATTCAATTTTTTGAGCACTGGCACAAGCCCCTGAAATCATCAACCAAATCAGCAGGAAAAATATTTTGCTATTTGTGCTCAAAAACATTGATTAAATATAGGGGTTAACCACCGGTGTAAAAGTTACTTAAAACATCATAAGAAACAGAAGATAATGATAGCATTAACACAATGGTGTAATGCTATTTTAGATACCTATACATCTCACACGCTGCCAATAAAAAAGCACCCACACCAAAATTGGCTGTTGAATTTTTATCTACCACCTGCCCTGGGATTGCACGTTCACCAATAGGCTGAACATAACCTACTTTACCATCTTGTTGCAAGGCTGTTTTGGTTAGATATTTCCAACTCTTTTCTACTACTTGCCTATAATCCTTTGCTGGTAATATTCCATTGTTCATTCCCCACAGAAAACCATAAGTAAAAAAAGCGGTTCCACTGGTTTCAGGTCCTGGTGCATGAGCACTATCCAACATACTTCGTGTCCAATATCCTTCTTGCTGCTGGCTAGCTTTTATTGCTTCAGCCATTCCTTTATAGATAGAAATAAACTCTTGTCGGTGCTCATTATCTTTCGGCAGATCCTGCAGCACTTTAGCCAAACCGGCAAACACCCAACCATCGCCACGTGCCCAAAAATCTTTTTTACCATTAGCGCTCTTATGTTTTGGATATACATATTTGGCATCCCGGTAAAAAAGCTTCTCTTCGCTGTCGTACATAATACCTTTCGCGTAAGTAAAATATTCATACAGCTTGTCGAGGTAAACCTTGTTGCCGGTGAGCTTATACATTTTGGTCATCACCGGCATTACCATATATAATCCATCGGCCCACCACCAATAATTATTGTTTTTTGTGCTCACTTGGTACTCCATCACTTCTATAGCACGTTCTATTTTCTTTGGGTCTTTATCCAGGTTGTATAAGTCTATATATGTTTGAAAGCATATCTGCCAGTCACCAAATAATACAAAATCATTTTTCTCTCCGTACGTGGCATATTTCCATTCTGCTTTGTTTTTTGATGTGGCGCCTTGCCATTTATTATGCTCCGCCCATGCTTCAGAATACTTTCTATATGCTTCATTTTTTGTCACTGCATATGCCTCCATATTTCCTGTATGGTAGGCAGCCACATCCCAAAAAGCTTTTTGCTGTGGAGGATGATTTGCCTGCCAATAGCCATTCACTTTGTTGATGATGGATAATACTTCTGCTTTGTTTGTATGTATAGAAGCAGTTCTTTTTTGAGAGGAGCAACTGCTTAGTAAAACAGTAAAAACTAAAAGAAGAAAAATCTGTGAACGCTGAATCATAAGTTGAACTAATATTTTGGTTTCCATTCCAGCACCTCAACCATTTGTGGAGAGATAGCCGCCTTGCCTTCCCCATCTACCTGCTCTACATACTGAACAAACAAATGTAGTTGTTGCTTTTCGCGCCAAAGCTCTGTATCAAATGATGGCTCCCAACTACCTACAGACCTGTTTGTAAGATCGTAAACCTTCCACCGGTTCCTGCGCATCTTTTTATTGGTAGCAACAGATACTTTGCTGCCCCTTTCTTCATCTCTGAATACAAGCAACACCGATGCCTTATCGCCCTTACCTTTTACCATTACCTGCGGCCGCGAAATAGGTATTCGTTTAGATCCCACACCACTTAAACTAAAAGAAGTTTTACGAATAGGTATAGTTGCAGTCCGCCATTGTTTCCCATTGTGAAAGATGATGTGATACTGCGGCACCATGCTTCCACTGTCTTTCCAATAAGAAGCAATGAAAGGATTGCCTTTATCATCGGTAGTCATAGATGTTTGGTTGATCAGCTCGCTCTTTTGTGGTATACGCAACGCATATTCAGCAGTGGCTGCTGTTATAGGTAAAACATATTTTTCACCCGTAGAGCGCTCCCAGGTTTTGCCGCCATCAACAGAACGTGCATAAGCCATGTCATGGTTGCTGGCAACATCCGGGCTTTCGCGCCAGACCCACGAAACATGAATAGTGCCGGCACCATCTACACACGCCTGCCAATAAGCATTTCTTTTCTTCTGCCCATCTACCAGGTTGCTATGCAATTGCTCCCACTGTTGGGTCACAACATTGTATTGATTGATCACGAGATTGCCCTGTCCTGAGCCTCCATCGCGGTAAAAAAACAACAAGTTGCCGTTCGGTAGCTTGAAAAATTCAGGATAACTAACCCGCCCTTCAAGCTTTCCTGTCATTGGCATCTTACTGATCATTTGTAAAGAACCCGGGCTAATGCTTCGCATATAACGCAGTGCGTTGTTATGATGATCCCACGCCACATGCAGGTAACCCGCACCATCCACCATTATGCTGATGGAGTTATGCGCATCGCTTGTATTTCCTTTATGTTCTGTTTTTTGCAAGATCCAGTTTGTACTTCCCAGCCGGCGCTTCCCAAGCACCACATGACTTGTTGGATCATAGAATGCAATAAACTGCGTATCGCGAAATGTAACTAAAGAATTTTTCCTGAATACCACCGCGTTGATTGAATTGTTCGCCCAGCCCGAATCCACAGGAATGATTTCCACGCCTTTTACTGCTTGCTGTGCAGGGCTTTCATTTGCCAGTAGTACCAGCAGCAACATTGCTAAACACCTGTTGATAATAGACTTGAAAAGGTAGTGGGGCAACAAAGCAGGAGGTTATTGTTTTAGTAAATAATAAGCATAAGGAGCTAATGAAATGGATGCTCCCAGAGCTACAGTTGTATTACTCATAGCATCTATCCAGGTGCTGTTAGCCACAGAAGTTGGTAATGTAAAACTGATATTTTGGTTCCTGAGGTTGGAGATGACAAACACTTTTTCGGATCCTTGCTCTTTGGTAAATGCACACACATTGGCGTTGGTGAAAGAAACCAATTGTCCTCTTCTAACGGCCGCGCTGCTATTCCTGAAAGCTATGATCTTCTTATACTCGGTTGTCAGCTCAGGGTTCAAGTTCCAGTTAATATCTGCACTGGTAAAAGGAAAAGTAAGCCTGAATGGCGTGCCTACTTCCTGGCCATTATAGATCATTGGTACGCCTTTCATAGTAGCGGCTACCACAAAAGCTGCCATTGATCCACGAATGCCTCCAAACACTTCCTGTGGCGTTCCATCCGATCCATTCACATCATGGTTGGTAGTATACCGCACCACCTGCTGACCACCGGTAGCATTGGTATACTCTATATTGTTCAGTCCGTCAATGATGGTAGCAGGCTGATTATTATTAAAAACGTTTTTCAGGTTGCCAAAAAATCCAAAGCCATAGATCATATCAAACCCGGCAGTAAAATGATTGTTTCGAGCTCCTTCAGCAAGCAGCAGTAATTTATGTGAAGAGATATCTCGAAGCGAGTCAACCGCTTGCCTCCAGAAATCTACTGGTGGCCCATCAGCATGATCGAACCGGAAGCCGTCTATGTTGGCGGCATAGATCCAGTACTTCATGCTCCTGATCATTTCAAGCCGCATAGCCGCATTGTTGAAATTCAGTTGAGCCACATCACTCCAACCCATTCCCGGCGGGCTGATTATATTTCCCGCAGCATCCTGCATGTACCAGTCTTTGTTGCTTACGATCCACGGATGATCCCACGCCGTATGATTGGCCACCCAATCAACAATAACAGCCATATTCCTGGTATGTGCACCATCTACCAATGTACGCAGGTCAGTAAGCGTACCGAACTCAGCACCCACGGCAGTAAAATCTTTTATACTGTATGGAGAATTAAAAGCTCTTGTTGTACCTACCGGGTAAATAGGCATCAGGTAAACCACGTTTACACCTAAAGCTTTTATGGAATCAAGCCGTGCTGTTACGCCGGCAAAATTACTGCTGGCACTAAATGCACGCATATTCACCTGGTAGATCACTGCATCTTGCCTGTCGGGCACATTGGCGAAAGGAGTTCCGTATTGCGTTGGTTCAGCTGCACCTACCTGCAGTTTAAAAGTGCATGCCTGTTGGCCAAATGATATACTAAAAGATGCATCACCTGCACTCGCTGGTGTTCCAGAAACGGTAAAGTATAGGCTGCCTTGTCCATTGGTAAGCGTACCACCCTGCAGCACAGCAGTAAGACCTGTAACACCAGAAGATGCTATGCCGCCACCTGCTGCATATGCCACTCCATTTCCACCTGTATACGGAACAATTAAAGTACCGCTAAATGGCCTGCCTGCTACAGCCTGCCCGCTGATGTTGGCGGTTGCACATTGTAAAGCAGAGATAGCAGCTGTAGATGGCTGTGCAACAGTGGGTCCCGCTTTTTTGCATGAATAGCAAACCCAGATCAGTAGAAACAGGAAGATGTTTTTCATACAGCTGCATTGTTGTAGATAAGCCTTCGGCAAGAGTTACAATTGGCAATATAGCCAAGGTTTGTTAATCATTTAATGATCGGCAGCAACGGATGGTGCAGGCATTTAAAATTGATCCGAATCCTAAAGCATCTACATCATCATCTTTTTCTGCCAAAAGAAGAAGGGACAATGTAATTTGAAAACCAAGAGTTTCTAAAGCCACCAATGAAAATTGTCAGGTAACAAAAAGATAACCAGCTTACATCCATCGCCTGCTTTCTTGTTCATTAGCCAGTTTAAAAATGAATAGGCTTCGTTAAGGTTTTTTGACAGTTGATGGTGTAGCATCGAACTTTTGATAAATTTGCACAAAACCACGGGATGACAAGAACTGAAAAACTATTAGTATTAGGAGGCGCAACATTATTACTTGCTGCAGTCAGCCAGTTGGTGCGCATGAAAAACAAGTCGAATAAAAATCAAATGTTACAGCAGGTTTCTGACGAGGGTTATGAAACCGCTGCAGATATTCTTTTTCCAGGCAAGAAATTGAACCACAGCGACCAACAATATGGTCCTGTTTGGAAGAATTAAAACATCAGTCTCAACATTATCTGAAAGGAACATGCATCATGTTCCTTTTTTATTTGAAGATGGTTATGAAAGCCTTGGTCACACTTCTTTTTAGCCACTAGCTCTTGCCATGTTTTTTGTTGTACCATTTTGCAAAATGGTAACCGGTAATACCATGAATGATGGTAGAAGCAAAGATGATAAGACTTGCTACATGCCACACCTCGTTATGTCCAGTCTTATGTAAGGCATGCATGGCATAAAAAAGAGCAGCTACTCCAATAGGTCCGAACCAACCGATAAAGGCCAGGTCATCCTTCTTAGGAAATTTCAGCAAAGGTCCTAAAGCAAATAAAACAGGAAGGCGACGTAGTAGTAAGATACCTGCAACTACTGCTGCTGCTTTCCAGCCCATCATCAGCCAATCGTGCCATGGCAAAATAAGGCCGAATAAGAAAAACACAGGCAGCGTGAATATTCTTTCCATTGCTTCCTGCACTTCCTCTTGTTCTATATCTTCTTCTCTTGACAGCTCATGATTGGCAATAAAACCTGCTGCAAATACACCTACTATCGCATTCATATGGATCAGTTCAAGTAATCCCAGCACAAAGAACCCCAGCGAAAGTGAGAACACAAGTAAAGCCGGCTTTGCTGTCCAGCCTTTGGCAGTGGCGAGCACTAATGTTTTGGCAGCTAAATATCCTATCACCATTCCCAATACTATTCCTCCAACAGTTTCGTACAAAACCGTTCTCACCATCCATTCTGTTACAGCTTCACTGCCTTTTTCTAACAGCAGCATCGGCAGGAGGACTAATGAATAGGCCATTCCATCATTAGCGCCAGATTCAAATGAAATGGTATGACGAATCCTTTCTGGCAGAAGATCTTCTGCTGCCTGGCCCGACACAATAGTGGATGCTAAAACAGGATCTGTAGGTGTGATAACAGCACCAATCAGGAACGACAATGTCCAGTCGAAACCAAATACCAACTTGATAATAAAACCTGAAACCAGGAACATGCCGATCATGCCCAATAATACCAGCTTCGTTTGTTGGCCTTTATGCTGAAGAAAAAACCCTTTAGGAATGCGGAATGCTGTAGCCAGCAGGGCCATACTAATGGTAAGCTGGCAGGCCACCCGCATGATCTGCTCCGGTGGTCCCCACTCCTGCATTTGCAGTACTCTCAGTACCTGTGGCCCTAGCAGTATTCCTGCAGCCAGGCCTACTATAGGTTCACTGAATGGAGAGCGCTTGTTCTTTTTGAATACCATTCCTGATGCTAACAACAGGAAGCTTGCAATTGCAAGTACCAATTCAAAACTTTTCATCTGGCTTGTTTAAAACAAACTGTACTTGCAACAACTGCACCCTGTTGCTGCTGATGAAAAAGATGCTACTGTCGCAATACATCTTCCAGCACAGCCCAAACATTGTTGGCTACTATCTTGTGCCCTTCTGCGGTGGGATGGATGCCATCAGGCAGGTTCAGCTCCCGAACGCCACCTACTCCTTCCAGTAAAAAAGGAACCAGTACTACGTTATTCTTTTCCGCCAGTTCTACATACATATTGCGAAATTGATTGGCATAAGATTCACCCATATTAGGCGGTATCTGCATACCTGCTAACACGATCTTTACCTGCGGGTATTTTTTCCTTACCCTATCAATAATCGTTTGGAGGTTTGCTCTTGTTTCATTTACAGGAACTCCGCGCAATCCATCATTGGCGCCCAGTTCTAAAATGAAAACATCAACCGGCTGCTTCAATATCCAATCAATACGGCCTTTACCACCTGCCGATGTTTCGCCGCTTACACCTGCATTCACCACTTTATAAGGAAGATCTGCTGAATCAATCTTCTGCTGGATAAGAGAAGGAAACGCTTCGGAAGGATCAAGTCCATAACCTGCAGTCAAGCTGTTACCAAAGAAGAGAATATTCCTGGTAAGCTGATCACTGGCCGCCTTACCTGTCTTCGCTGTATCAGCATCAGCAGTTTTATTGTTCTCATTTTTACATGCGCCCACTACCATAGCAAGTGAGATCAAGAGTATCAATGGTCTTATCATATATTTTCTGTTTAGTCTATGCCGGCGGCTAATTCGCCTGTGTTAACTTTTTCTGCGCGTATATTCTTCTATTTTTACCTATACCGCTTCTGGCAATTTATTAAATCAATGCAATTTGGCTACCATCTTAAACCTTCAGAACGTAAGCAAGACATATAACGGGTCAGGGAAAACGCTTACGGTTCTCGACAATATTAGCTTTTCTGTAGAGGCAGGCTCAACGCTTGCCATTGTTGGCCCTTCGGGAAGTGGCAAGACCACGCTCCTTGGCTTAAGTGCAGGGCTCGACAGAAGTAGCAGCGGAATGATTGAACTTAACAATACAAAGCTGGATAACCTGAGTGAAGATGAACGTGCGCAGGTACGTAACCAGCATGTAGGATTTATCTTCCAAAACTTCCAATTGATACCTACGCTCACTGCGCTGGAAAATGTAATGGTGCCGCTGGAACTACGCGGCGAAAAGAAGGTAAAGAAAGCTTCGCTAGAATTGCTTGATAAAGTAGGGCTTGCTGACAGAGCGCATCATTACCCATCGCAACTGAGTGGTGGTGAACAGCAGCGGGTATCGCTGGCAAGAGCATTTAGTAATCAACCTCAAATACTTTTTGCCGATGAACCAACAGGCAGTCTTGATGCCGAAACAAGTGAGAAGATCATTGAGCTGATCTTTGACCTGAACAAACAAGCAGGAACCACGCTTGTATTGGTTACACACGATCTTGACCTTGCTGCAAAAACCCAACGCATCATCAAGATCAGGGGAGGGAGGATGACTGAGGATTTATGATTGACGATTTAAGATTGATGATTAATGGCGGATGCTGGAAGATGAGAGGCTGTGATCGGATGCTGGATGCTGGATACTGGGTTGGTGAATGCAGGCTGTTCTCCTTTCTAACTTTTGACTTTTGACTTTTGACTTTTTGCACCTTGACAACTGACCATTGTTTTTATTGACCATTGACTATTGACTATTCACCACATGAACAACAGAGTAAACTTTTCGTGGCTCATAAAAATGGCGTGGCGCGATAGCAGGCGCAACTTTAGCCGGTTGTTGTTGTTCATCTCCTCAATTATACTGGGCATAGCAGCACTGGTTGCTATTTATTCGCTCGGGGATAATGTGCGCCGCGATGTAGATCAACAGGCTGCTACGCTTATTGGCGCCGACCTGCAGGTATCTACCAATAAACCTGTAGAACCCGCAATGCAGCAGTTACTCGATTCCATTGGACAGGAGCGATCTGAAGAGCAATATTTTGCTTCCATGGTGATGTTTACCAAGAACCAGGGAACAAGGCTGGTACAGGTGCGGGCACTGCAGGGGCCATTTCCCTATTATGGTCAACTGGAAACGGTGCCGCAGAATGCAGGTAAAGCATTTAAGAACAAGCAAGCTGCGCTGGTTGATAATACGCTCATGCTGCAATACGATGCTCAACCCGGCGATAGCATCAAAGTAGGTGCTGTTACTTTTGAGATAGCAGGTACACTCATGAAAGCACCCGGCCAGACAGGATTATCCAGCTCCATAGCGCCTGTTGTTTATATACCGCTGCAATACCTCGAACAGACAGGGCTGTCGCAAAAGGGCAGCCGCATTAACTACCGGTTTTATTACAAGCTGGATAAGACGGTGAACGTACAGCAACTGGTGCAGCAGTTAGAGCCAAAGCTGGATAAGGAAGGTTATAATGTAGAAACCATAGAAACACAAAAAGAAAGCAGCGGAAGGTCATTCAACGACCTGAACAATTTTCTATCGCTGGTTGGTTTTATCGCGCTGCTGTTAGGATGTGTGGGCGTAGCAAGTTCTATTCATATTTACATCAAAGAAAAGATAAGCACCATTGCCATCCTCCGCTGCCTGGGCACTCAGTCAAAGCAAGCTTTCCTCATTTACCTGATACAGATCGTTGCCATTGGATGTATAGGCGCAGTGCTAGGCGCCGCATTAGGAACCCTGATCCTGCAGTTCCTTCCCCTGGTGCTAAAAGATCTTGTTGCTGTAACCATCACCACTGCTATATCGTGGCGAGCTATTGGCCAGGGAATACTCCTCGGCATTTTCATCAGCCTGTTGTTTGCCTTGTTGCCATTGATATCGCTGCGCAAAATATCACCGCTCAATACACTGCGGGTTTCTGTTGATGAGAACACCGCTACTAAAGACAAAGCAAAATGGCTGGTTTACCTGCTCATACTGCTGTTTGTACTGGTGTTTACTTACCTGCAATTGGGCAACTGGACCAGGAGCATCTTCTTTACCATTGGTGTAGTAGTTGCTTTTCTTTTTCTTGTACTGGTAGCCATGCTTATGATGTGGCTCGTACGCAAATTCTTCCCTTCATCGTGGAGCTACCTGTGGCGGCAAGGCCTGGCCAATTTGTACAGGCCCAACAACCAGTCAGTAATACTCATCGTTTCAATAGGATTGGGTACTGCTTTCATTTGCATCCTGCTTTCGGTACAAGGCATACTGCTGAACAGGATTACTTTATCAGCAAGCGGCAACCAGCCTAACATGGTGCTGTTCGACATACAGTCGCAGCAACAGCAACAGGTACTGTCACTTGCTCAGCAACATAAGCTGCCTGTACTGCAGCAAGTGCCGATTGTGAACATGCGGCTGCAGCAGATCAATAGCCGAACATCAGCAAACTATCAAGATGATAGTCTTTCCCCACGCAATATTTTTGCAAGAGAATACCGTGTTACCTACCGCGACTCATTAACCGCATCTGAAACGGTTAATAAAGGAAAATGGACAGGTACAACAGGAAACAGTGCCAACATTCAAATTTCTGTGGAGGAAGGTTGGGCTAAAAGAAACAACATAGCCATTGGTGATACCATGGTGTTCAACGTGCAAGGCGCTATGATAGCTACCACTGTTGGAAGCCTGCGCGAAGTGGACTGGAACAGGATACAAACCAACTTCCTGGTTGTTTTCCCAACAGGCGTACTGGAAGAAGCGCCACAGTTTCATGTGCTGCTTACACGTGTAGAAAATGAACAATCATCTGCACGGTTTCAACAGGCAGTGGTAAGGCAGTTTCCAAATGTATCTATCATTGATCTTGGGCTGGTGCTGAAAACGCTGGATGATATTCTTAGCAAGATCGGCTTCGTCATAAAATTCATGGCTGGCTTTAGTATTATCACTGGCTTGATCGTGTTGATTGCTTCGGTGCTTATCAGCAGATACCAGCGTGTGAAGGAAAGCGTGTTGCTGCGCACATTGGGTGCCAGCCGAAAACAGATCATAGTCATCACTGCACTGGAATATTTTTTCTTAGGTGCATTGGCTGCAGCCACAGGCATTTTACTATCGCTGGTGGGCAGTTGGGCTTTGGCAAAATACCTGTTCAAAACAAGCTTTGTAGTAGAGCCGCTTCCGTTGGTAATAGTGCTGTTTGCCATTAGCATACTTACTGTAATTATTGGCTTAATGAACAGCCGCAGCATCTTAAATAAACCACCTTTAGAAGTGCTGAGGAAAGAAACCTAAGATCTTCACGTAACAAAAACTTCACAGCTTCAACACGGGGTTTGGTTGTTTTAACCGACCTTTTGTGCTCCTGTTGACAACCTACAAAATAGCAAGGAACAGGCTATCACAAGCGCATGCATAATTACCTTTTGTTCATCGATACAGAAACATCAGGGCTTCCAAAAAATTGGGATGAACCATTTAGCAACAATGCTAACTGGCCTTATGTCGTGCAGGTAAGCTGGATGGTGTACAAAAAAGATGGTGCATTTGTAAAAGAAGAAAACCATTTTGTTGGTAACGATGATTTCGAGATCACTGATGAAGCTACCAGGATACACGGCATCAACAAGGATTACCTCCAGCAAAACGGTATAGACAGAAAAGAGATCTTTGATCTCCTGGCAAAAGATGTAGCACAATATCAACCGCTGGTTGTGGGTCATTATATAGAGCTGGATATGCAGGTGATCGGCGCCGACTGCTATCGCCTGGGGATTGAGCATCCATTGGTAAACCAGCTGTGTTTCTGCACCATGCTGGTGACCAGCAAATCTTCCATTAACCCGTACCCGCGCTGCCTTAACCTGCCTGCGTTGTACAATAAGTTATTCAAGAAACAGCTACCTAATCATCACAATGCATTGGATGATGCAAGAGCTACGGCAGAGTGCTTCTTCGAACTCATGGCCAGGCAATGTATCACTGAAGCATCCATAGAGCAGGCGGCAAAGCATATAACAGAACCTAAGAAGAGCACCGGTAATTTCGGTTGCGCACTCTTACCCATAACCATCTTGTTCGTCTTGATAATTCTTGCTTTAGCATGACAGATATTATCGAATTTTTGAAAACTGTACAGCCATTTGATCTGCTGCCTGCAGAGGTGCTTGCGCATGTTGCTACTAAGATTGAAACCAAGCATTACCAGCGGGAGGCAATCCTTTACAAACACGAGGTAACAACCATGAAGGGCCTTGATATAATTGTACAAGGCAGCTATGAAAGTTTTTTCTACGACAGCATGCACAACAAGCGTTGCTCTGAAGAACACTTGCCGCGTACCACGTATGGTGGCATTTCGTTTTTGCTCAATGGAAAGAAATCAATCAAAACAGTTGTGGCAAAAAGAGGAACCGTTACCTGGTTTCTGAACGCCAAAGATTTTCAAAGCATCTGCAATACCTACGACAACTTCTTCCTGTTTTTTACGCGTGACTTTAGCAACCGGATGCAGCAGGCTGAGTTCGCACATTTCTTCAAGCGGCCACTGGTGTACGAGCAAAACTTCTTGGGCTCCGACCAGTTGTATTCGAAGAAGATCGAGCAGAAGGAATATCGTGAAATACTCAGCTGCCATCGAAGCACACCCATCTACAAGGCTTCGGCAATGATGGCGGAGGCTAAGATCAGCTGCATATTTGTTAAGGATGATAACAAACAGATAGTTGGCTATGCTACCGACATTACCTTCCGCGATAATGTGGTAAGCAAAAGAAGAAATGCTGAAGAACCAGTAGATACCATCATGGATAATCCTATTGTATCTATTTCGCGGGATGCTTTTGTATTTGAAGGAATATTGAAGATGTTCAGCAATAAAGCTCGTTACATACTGGTAGAAGATAATGGGCAGTACATAGGCTGTATCAGTAGAAATAAATTGCTGAGTGAACAGGCGGAGTCGCCGATGATGTTTATACAATCAGTAAAGCTGGCGCTTACACTGGATGAGCTAAAGAAGAAGTGGGAGCAGGTGCCAAAAATCGTAACGCAGCTACTGGCTCGTGGCGTAAATGCAGAGATCGTGAACCAGGTGATCACCACCATTTCTGACACTATAGGCGTGAAGGTAATAGAAGGCGTGATAGAAGAACTGGGTGCACCGCCTGCAAAATTTGTTTTCATGGTGCTGGGTAGCGAGGGGCGTAAAGAACAGACGCTAAAAACAGACCAGGACAATGCCATCATTTACGAAGACAAGGCCAACGAACACCGCGAAGAGGTAAGGGAATATTTCCTGCGCTTTGCCACCCTGGTATCGGACCGGCTAAATGAAATTGGCTTTGTGTATTGCACAGGCGACTTCATGGCAAAGAACCCTAGATGGACGCACTCTCTTTCTCATTGGAAAAGGACTTACCAGGACTGGATGCTGCAAGCCATTCCAGAAACAGCTATCAACTTCTCCACGTTCTTTGACTGCCGTATGTTATATGGAGAGGCAGCTATACTGGATGAGCTGCGTGCTTTTCTTGACGTGGAGTTACAAAAGCCAATGGGTAAGCTGTTTTATTTCATGGCAAAAAATGCACTGCAGTACGAGCCGCCACTTACCTTCTTCAAAAACATCCGCACGTTTACCAAAGGGAAGATGGAAGTGTTTAACCTAAAAAAAGCCATGACACCCATTGTAGATCTTGTGCGTGTGTATGCCCTGAAGAACCGGGTGTTTGAAGTAAATACAGGTGAGCGCCTAAAGGCCTTACGAAGCAAAGGAGTGTTCACTGATACAGAGTTTCTTGAACTGCTGCAATCGTACTACTACCTGATGAGCCTGCGACTGAAAAAGCAGGCAAGGCAGATATTGTATGATCTAACACAACCTGACAACTATATGAACATTGGCGACCTGACGAAGATCGAGATCAGCACAATCAGGGAGATCTTTAAGACAATTGACAACTTCCAGACAAAGATCAAGATCGACTTTACAAACGAGCTGTATTAAGACTTTGCTGTAAGAAGGGAAGGAGCTTTTTCATCTAACGCTTAACACCTAACAACCTCACGCCTCACGCCTATCATCTAACGCCTACCGCTTCCCAAAATACCGCTTTGCATATTCTATAAATGTTGGCCAATTAGGGCCTGGTGTATGTCCACCTTCATGCTGACGGAAAGATATCTCGCCATCCATCAGACCTTTCCCTACAGGCGGAAATTCAGCGGTGCCCAAGTCTTTTTTGCCTAGTAGTTTATAAACAGGACCTGCATGTACAGCAGCCATAAACATACCTCTTGCATCTACCCATCCTTCGCCTACGCTGCCTACACTAATAAATACAGGACGTGGCGCACAAAGAGCTATCAGCTGATGTGCATCTACCGGCAGGTCGTCCCATGTAAGCGGGCCGGCATACTTGATAAAGTTGCCAGCCATCCAATGGTATTCTGCAGCGCTGGCTACATTCTCTACCAGCTCACCTGCATTGCGGCGGTGCAGCTTGGCACCACCTTCACCTGAAGAACTGATAAAGCCAACAGCAATACGCGGATCATAAGCCATGGCCACCAGTGCAGCCTTGCCATAGCGCGAATGTCCTTCGATGCCTATACGTGTTACATCAACTGCTTTATCTGTTTCAAAATAATCTATAGCCCTGCTTGCACCCCATGCCCATGCACGCAATGCTCCCCAGTCATCGGGCTTGCGTGGCTGACCTTTGTTCATCAATCCAATGATGCCTTGCGACAAACCTGCACCATGATCTGCCTGTATAGAAACAGGAACGAGGACTGCATAACCCCAACCCTGCGCCAGTACCTGCTGCTGCCATGCTGGTTCACGCCTGGTGCTGTCCTGGCCGGGGAAGCGGAAGCCGGGTGGAAATACAAAACCCAACTCCATCATTACCGGCACTGGTCCAGTGGCATTGGCCGGTGTGGTAAGCGTAAGATCTATATTAACCGATACCTGCGGATAAGCAGCGTTGTCTACCCGTCCCACCAGCTCTTTGGTAACCACAGCAAAACCTTCTTTTACTTCATTGGTAGTGCTTACTACCTCCCAATTTACCGGTGGTGTAGCAGGCATACGGCCATAGATCTCCCTGCTAAAATCTTCTACTATCTCCAGGCGACGTTTCTGCCACCACTGCTTTGCTGTCTTCACACGCTTGCCATTTTTTGTCAGCAACGGATCTGGCAGATTGGGATAAGGATTAGCCTTTGCTTCATCAAAATTTGCTGCATTGGGCGCATTAGGATTCCAACCGTCTGCACCTTGCCGCAATGAGGTAATCCCGAGCTGCCGCATCATGTGCGCATGATCTTGCTCTGAAAGTTTGCGTATGCTGTCCCTGGCTTGCTGCGAAAACTGTGCTTGTGCTATAGTAGCTGCAAAGCAGAGTAGTGGAAGAAGAATGCGACAACGCTTCATTGGGGTGATTGATGATAATTAAGAAGATGAAAAATGGAGCCCAGAGCTGCTATGGAAAGATGCGGTACAAGTGAGTGACACAACAACAGCTGATTTGCTTACTGCTGCTGGTCACCAACTAGTACAAAGAGATTTAGGAACGTGCTATCATCAAACTGCCTTCTACTGTTTTTTTACTTGCCTTAGTAGCTGCGTTTGGCTGGCTGCCGCCAACGTTGATGAAGATCTTGCCGGGAAATTGTTTGGTACGTCCTGCATAATCGATCACTGAAAGTTGCTCTGGTGTAAGCGTGAAGGAAACAACCTTTGACTCACCTGCTTTCAAAGAAATACGTTTGAAGCCTTTCAATGCGCGAATGGGTGTACGTGTATTTTCATTGGTATGCGAAACATAAAGCTGCACCACCTCGTCGCCATCGCGGCTGCCGGTATTGGTGACACGCACACTCACCGTTGCATTCTTGCCTTGCGCAACGGTAGCAGGCACTTTCAGTTGATCGTACCTGAAGGTGGTATAACTAAGGCCATGGCCAAAGCCATAAAGCGGCTCGCCCCTGAAGTAGCGGTAGGTGCGGTTGTCCATGGAGTAATCATTGAAATCAGACAGCTGGTGGTCGTTCTTATAAAACGTGACCGGCAGGCGGCCCGAAGGATTGTAGTCGCCAAAAAGGACATCTGCTATGGCCGTACCTGCTGACTGGCCACCATACCATGCATTCACAATAGCAGGAATATTTTCTGCTTCCCATGGCGTGGCAATGGCGCTTCCTGTCATCATCACAAAAACCACTGGCTTGCCTGTAGCATGTAGTGCTTTCATCAGGTTGGTTTGTACCGCTGGCAAAAGTATAGAGGTGCGGTCGCCGCCGTTGAAGCCAGGGAAATCAACCTTCATCTCCTCTCCTTCCAGTTGCGGTGAAATGCCACCAACATACACGATGGCGTCTGCAGTTTGTAAACGATTAGCCAGTGCAGCAAAATCAGGTTTTTGATAACGTCCCGCACGCAGCGCAACAGAAGCCTTGCCTTCGCCTTGCTGGTACTCTACCACCAGGCGGTAAGTTTTGTTAGCTTCCGTATTTAATTGGTAAGTGCGTGCACCCCAACGGTTCCTTGTCCACGCGTTAATCTCTTCTTTGCCATTCACAAAAAAGCGATAACCATCGTCTGCCTCTAATTCAAAAGTGATATCGCCGGTTGTTGTTGCTGTGAAGTCGGTGGTATAACGGGCAGAAAAATTATATGCTTTCAAAGTACCCGTCACTATCTCGCCTTCCTGCCAGAAGTTGTCTAGTTTGCTTTCCATACGCACCAATACCGGCTCGCCCTTCAGTTCAGGATTGTTGAAATATTCTGCCCTGAACCCTTGCTTGCCTTCAAACCTGTACTGGTTGCTTACATCAGCATATTGAAGCAGTGTATCGTTGGTGAAATTGACCGCTTTCTCATACACCACTTCTACATCTTTACCTAGCTTGTTCTTGATGCCTTGCAATGCCGTAATGATCTCTGAAGGCATACCGTTGTAGTTTCCTAACACTGCAATGCTGTTATCTGCATTAGGACCTAAAACTGCTATCTTTTTTATCTTCTTACTTAGTGGCAGCGTGTTGTTCTCATTCTTCAATAGCACGATGGACTGCTGCGCCATTTTTAATGCATGTGCTTTGTGTGGTGCACTTTCTAAAACAGAAGCAGGTGTTTGCGCATACTTCACCATCTGTACGGGATCGAACATGCCAAGGCGGAAACGGATCATGAACAAACGCTTCACAGAAACATCAATCTGTTGCTCCGTTATTAAACCTCTTTGTACTGCAGATACCAACGATTTATAAGCATCAGTTCCGCAGTCTATGTCGGTACCATGCAACACTGCATCAGCAGAAGCGGTAGCCGCATCAGGATGTGTTTTATGGTTCTTGAAGAAATCATCTATTGCCCAGCAGTCGGAGGTAACATAACCGTTGAACTTCCACTGGTTGCGCAGGATGTTGGTCATCAATATATCGCTGCCGCAGCACGGCTGACCAAAGAAGGCATTGTAAGCGCACATGACACCTGCAACATTTGCATTTACCACCAGCTCTTTGAAGGCAGGCAGGTATGTATCCCACAGGTCGTAGTTAGTTGCTGTTGCATTAAAAACATGTCGTGCTGGTTCGGGCCCGCTGTGTACCGCATAATGCTTGGCACAAGCAGCAGCTTTCAAGTATTTTGGATCGTTGCCCTGCAGCCCATGCACAAAAGCTTTTCCCAACATAGCTGTCAGGAAAGGATCTTCGCCATAGGTTTCCTGGCCGCGGCCCCAGCGTGGATCACGGAATATGTTGATGTTGGGTGTCCAGTAGGTAAGGCCTACATAACGTTGCCCAGATTTACCTTCTGCTATCGCCCGGTTATATATAGCTCTTCCCTCCAATGCTGAATAGTCAGCCATTGTCTTAAGTGAATTTGTATCCCAGGTAGCCGCCATTGCTATGGCCTGCGGGTAAACGGTAACCTTGTATGGCGTACGTGCTACACCATGCAGTACTTCATTCCACCAATCGTACGCAGGTATGCCTAAGCGTGGGATGGCTGGTGCAGCGTTCAGCATCTGCGCTACTTTTTCCTCCAGCGTAAGATGACTAACAAGGTCATTCACCCTTTGCTCAAACGAAAGCTGTGTGTTTTGAAAAGCATATTTGTTTTGTGCATGCAGCACACCAGTAGACGCTATAGCTGCCATTAGCAACAAGCGTTTGAAGAATATATTCATATGGCGTAATTGGTGTTTTAAAAACAAAGTCAAAAGCATCATTGCCCTTTTACATTCATCAGTAAAGTATAAGCACTCTTAGAAGCAGTAATAAAAAGTTGGTTGTTGTTCACCCCACCAAAGCAAACATTGGCGGTCCAATTCTCCGGGACAGTAATGGTTTGAAGATGCTCGCCTTGTGCGTTATAGATCATCACGCCCTTGCCTGTCAGGTATACATTGCCTCTTTCATCCAGGGTCATTCCATCAGAGCCTTGAGCAGCCAACAACTTCTTATTGCTAAGGCTACCATTCTTCTCTATGGTGTACGTATAAGTTTTGTTATCGCCAATGTCGGCTATGTACAAACGTTTACCATCAGCTGTACCTATGATGCCATTTGGCTTTACCAGGTCGGTGGCCACTGTTGTGAGTTTGCCGCCGCGCAACAAGTATACATGCTGCGGCCTTGCCGGCTCAGTCCTTGTCCAATAGTCGCGCTTGTAATACGGGTCGGTAAAATAGATGTCGCCATTGCTGGCATTCTCCCAAACATCGTTTGGGCCATTTAGCTTCTCTCCACTTACATCTTTCACCAGCACCTGTACACTCTTGTCCATGCTAATGCGCCATAGTTCATTGTTGCCATCGGCACATGCTAATAATTGGCCTTTGGTATTGAAGTATAAACCATTCGACCTGCCTGCATTTTCCATGAAAATAGAAAGCTGACCATCGGTGTTGTATTTCCAGATGCGGTTGTTGGGCTGGTCGGTAAAGAAGACATTGCCTGCTGCATCTTTTGCAGGTCCTTCTGTGAACTTAAACTGGTCAGATACTAACTGTAGCGTAGCACCATCAGCAACTAAAGATGTAGTAGCAGCTTTAGGTGTTGGTTTGTTTGCGCCGCATGCCATGGAGAAAGAAAGTATATAGAGCAAGAGCATATTTTTCATAAGCAGTTTTTGAAATTTTACTCATTACCACATAAAACATTGTGATCATAGAATTGAAAGATAGAAGATGTGATGTTCTCGTTACACCCTTTTCACTTGATCAAAAGTCTATGTTTCCTACTGTTCCTATGAACCTATGTGTTCAAAATAAACAACAGGTCATACGATCAGGAAATACTCCTGCTGATCCCTAATTCAAGTCCTCTTAGTTCTGCCAGTCCGCGAAGCCTGCCAATGGCAGAATAACCGGGGTATGTTTTCTTCTCCAGGTCGTCCAGCATCTGGTGCCCGTGATCGGGGCGCATAGGAAGAGATACACCTCTTCGCCTCATCGTTTGTACCAATGCTTTCACTACAGCATACATGTCCACATCACCTGTAAGATGATCGGCTTCGTAAAAATTTCCATCTGCATCGCGCTTAGTAGCACGCAGGTGGATGAAATGAATATGATCACCCAGTCGTTCAATAATTCCAACCAGGTCATTATCGGGACGTACACCATACGAGCCGGTGCAATAGCACAATCCATTAGCCGGTGATGGTGCCGCTTCTATCAGCTCCCTTGCATCCTGCTCTGTACTTACAATACGTGGAAGTCCAAGAATAGGATAAGGCGGATCGTCAGGATGGATGGCCATTTTTAAACCCACCTCTTCTGCTACTGGCACTACTTGCTGTAAAAAATAAAACAGGTGTTGCTTTAGTTTTTGGGCATCGATGCCTTCGTATGTTCTGAGAGCGGTTAAAATTTGTTCTACCGTAAAACGTTCTTCACTTCCAGGCAAACCCAATAATGCATTGGTGTAAAGAATCTCTTTCTCCTGCTCGCTCATGGTATTGTAGCGAGCCTTAGCTGCTGCTTTTTCTGCATCTGTATAATCAGCTTCAGCACCGGGTCGCTGAAGCAGGAAAAGATCAAAAGCAATGAAGGCTGCTTTTTCAAAATACAATGCTTTGCTGCCATCGGGCATCACGTAGTTGATATCTGTACGCATCCAATCGAGGATAGGCATAAAGTTGTACGTTACCACTTTCAGCCCGCAGCCTGCTACATTGCGCAGGCTGGTCTTGTAGTTCTCAAGATGCTGCGCAAAATTGCCTGAATGTTTTTTAATGTCTTCACTTACAGGAAGGCTTTCAATTACCGTCCATGTTAGTCCTGCTTCTTCTATAACAGCCTTTCGTTTGTTGATCTCATCTACTGTCCATACATCACCTACAGGTATATGGTGCAATGCTGTTACCACACCTGTACAACCTGCTTGTTTTATGTCCATTAAACTTACGGGGTCATTAGGTCCGAACCACCGCATGGTCTGTTCCATTTGCATATGCTTTTATTTATCTAAAAGTAATCTTACTCGCCGGTTCTGAAAGGTGACGCAGGTAAACCTTCTTTATTATAAAAGTTTACATCAGCAGGATTATCTGCCCATGCATACCTCACATATTTTGGATCGTTTATTTCTTCATTCCAAACAACAACTGTATCATTTTGTATTTCGGCGTTTGCCCACACGAATTTCTTGTCTGCTCCTGCAATGGCGAACCATCTTAATGGCTCACCATCTTTTGATATTAAACCAGAACCTATATGGTCGAATGATAATACCAGCTTGTTGCCATTGCGGGTAAAGCTTTTGAAGATAGGACCTGAAGGAATCACCTGTTCTCCATAAGCTACCTTCAATGCACTCTGTGCCATTCGTACGCCTACATCTTTTTTATTGTCGGGATGTATATCGTTCCATTCACCGAGTTCTATGGTTACGGCCATGCCTGTGTTAGGTACTGATAAAGCTTTTAGCTGGCTCTCACGCATTACTGCCAGGTCGCTTTCTGATGGCAGGTACTGCACCTCCTGGAAGTTGGGCAACTGTGCATAGATGAATGGCAGTGAAGGCTGCTTCCATTTTGTTCTCCAGTCATCAATTAGGTTGGGTAACAGCTTAGCATAATCAGCTGCATTCCTGATGTTGCTTTCACCCTGGTACCAAAGCACGCCTTTGATGTTGTAATTGGTAAGCGGAGCCACCATTGCATTGTATAGCGCGGTAGGCTGATTCTGTAAATTGATAGGTTCTACTACATTTTTAGCAGGCGTGAAAACTTCGCCAACTTTGTACTGCCAGGTTCCCTTCAAGTCTATCGTATCTGTACCTGCAGAAAAATGATAAGGTTTATCGGGAACAAAACCTCCTTTACCACCATAGTTCACTACACGAACAACTACCAGGTTTTTTCCTGCTTTCAATAAACCTGCAGGAATGGCGTACCGGCGCTGCGGGTATTGATAACCTGTGCTACCTACCTGCGTGCCATTTACATACACCACATCAGCATCCACTATTCTTCCCAGCGTAAGCTTAGCAGCTTTACCTGCCATTGTTCCGGGTACTTCTATCTCCTTGCGATACCAAACCACTCCATCAAGGTTCTTAGTGCCCTGGTCTTCCCAGTAGCCGGGAATGTTTATGTTGCTCCATCCTTTAGGTAAATAATTTGGATCATACCATTTCGTAGCTGCTTTCATTCCCAGGTCTTTTGAACCAAGACCTTTAGGTTGGGTTGCTGCTGCATTCCTGTTATAGCTATTGATATAAGCTGTGTCCCTATTTTTATGAACCGTATTTAATACAGCGGGAAATTCTTTGAAGCCCTCTTCGCTTGTCCATGCTTCTATTGGCGTACCACCTACACTCGCATTGATAAGACCAATTGGGATCTTGTATTTATCATAGATAGTTGTTGCAAAAAAATATGCTACGGCCGAGAACTGCCTAACATCTGTAGGATTAGCTGTTTTCCAGCTGCCTCCTGTTAGGTTGTCTTCGGGTGCTTGCAGATTGGTTTTATTAGGTACTATAAAGTGGCGGATCTGGTCATTGTTGGCATTTGCTATGTCGCTAGCATAAGTCTCTTTGTGTAGCTCCATCTGGTGCACCATGTTCGATTGGCCTGAGCAAAACCATACATCGCCAAACAGGATGTTTGAAAGCCTGATCTTATTTTTTCCTGCTATTTCCATTTCATAAGGACCACCTGCTTTTACTGGTCCTACCATTACTTTCCATTTACCGGCATGGTCGGTCGTGGTTCTATATTTTTTAGATGCAATGGTTACAGTTACTTTTTCACCAGCACTGGCCCAGCCCCAAACATTTACTTTGGTATCACGCTGCAGTATCATGCTATCTCTTATGATCTGCGGCAAACGCACCTGCCCATGCGCAACACAACTGATTGTAAGAAGGAAAAAAGCCAAAATGATTCTAACCATTGGTCTGTTTCGATAAAGCTAACTACTTGTGGTTTCTGTTGTAAAGAAGAAGCGGCAGCATACAAAGGTATGCCGCCTGCTTTCTAACGACTGCTTGCTTGCATCTTAAGTTCCATTGTCAGTAGTACATGCATGAGGTGCGGTTGATGCCTGCAATAGCATCAACCACTTTATTATTTTATTGTCCTCTTAATCCTTTCAAGAATCCTGCATAGGCTGGCTTTTTAGAAAAATCAGCATTGTACAGCAGCGGGAAATCTTCACCATTTCTATACAACCAACTTGTGTTGTCGGTGATACCCCAAACGGTGATGCCGTATTGCTGTGCTTTAGGTATATGCTTCATGTAAGAGTTTACAATATACCTGTACATCTCTGCCTGGTAAGAAGCATCGAGTGGTGTGAAAACATAACCAAGCTTAGGACCAGTGTTAGCCTTCACGTCCAGCTCAGAGATGCGGATCAGCAAACCAGTTGCTGCCAGCTTACGCATCATGTCGTCTATGCGTCCGCGGTTTGAGTTCCAGTTTACGTGCATCTGTGTACCTATACCATCTACTTTAGCACCTCTTGCTCTTATTTCGGCTACATAAGCTATCAGGGAGTCAAGTTTTGCCGGGCTTTGCTCCAGGTTGTAATCATTGATAAACAACAATGCATTTGGATCAGCTGACCTTGCATAATTGAAGGCTTTCAAGCCAAAGTCTCTGCCAAGGTAATTAGACCATACCAGGATATCTGCAGGCGTAGTATTGGTGTTGGTATTGTTGCGGATAGCACCATTGTCAGCAAACATCTCATTCACCACATCCCATGCTTTTACTCTACCCTTAAAATGCGTTACCATACCTGTAATAAAGTTATTTAAAGCCTCATCCAGCTTGGCTGCTACCTGTCCACCTGAAGGTGCCTGTACTACTTCTTTCACACTCACATCATCTATGTAGTAGGTGTTAGCTACCTGGCCCATATCAAATAGGAAAGTGGTAGACGCAATGTTAGCAGTGAATGTAAATGTGATCATTTGCCAGTTGGTTCCAATGGTTTGGTCGCCCTGGTACTGCGCGTTGGTAGGACCCGTAGAAAGACGGATAGAACCTCCTGCTGATGCAGCTTTTACCCAATAGGTAACGCTGTACTGGCGTCCTACTACTGTAGGAAAGTTGGAGCTGGATACCTGCACACGCCACTGCCCGCCCGGCCATGCAGTTGGGTTAACCACTTTCATTGAACCGTTGCCGGTGCGTACTTCAGTTGGACCGCTACCTGCAGAAATTGTAGCGCCGTTGGTATTGAACACCGACCAGCCTGTAAGCCCGTTTTCAAAGCCGCCATTGTTGATCAATTCTGTAGCTGCTGCTACCGTAATGCCTGCATATGATTTCAAGTAGCTGGCATTTTGCTGCGAGTGCCATGCAAGTGTATGACCAAAGATCTCCAGTCCTTGTGCAGCATTGATAATTGCATCAGCCCTTGTAAAGCTAAGGCTACCATTTGCCTGAACTATGGAGCTATGCTTCATGTCGTTCTCAATGGTGATACCGCTAAAATCTCTTTTTACTATAGAGTTATACAGCGGGTTGTTCACCATCTGGTTGAAGGGGACAGCAGCTCCTACTGTGAATGAAGCTGCACTTTTTAGTGGAGCGGAAGTGTCTTTAAAATCTCCCTGGTTTAATATTCCTACATCCTGCATCTTACTGCAAGAGCTCATAGCGGCTGCAACTACCAGCGCAGGAATGATGTGTTTGAAATTATTTTTCATCGATGATTATTTTATTGAAGCGGCGCTTCCTGGATTATCAGTTGATTAGTAACCGGGATTTTGATATTGTTGAGGATTAGGCACGGTCAGGTTTTCAAGGTGCGACCTTGGAATAGGCCTGTACACGTGGAAAGGCTTGATGTTAGGTGCGCCATCAGGATTGTAAGCAATCACTCTTTCAAGCAATTTACCCCTGCGTGCAAGATCTGGCCAGCGGATGCTTTCACCACACAATTCTCTTGTGCGCTCGTCCAGTATAAAATCAAGATTTACCTGTCCGGCAGAAATGGTCAGTGCATTTCTACGGGCTGTCAATTCAGCCGTAGTTAATCCTGGTCTGAAAGCTGCACGATGTCTCAGCACGTTCAGCAGTGTTGCTGCTTCAGCGGTACCGCCACCAGCGCCTTGCATGGCAGCCTCTGCAGCCAGCAAATAAGCTTCTGAAAATTTAGCCGCAACGAAAGGTCTTCCGCCCGGATCGTTCGGGTTCTGTTTCTTGCTGTCCTCGTATTTACTAAGCGCCGGGTAAATATTGTTGGCAAACGTTCCACCTATCAGGTAAAATTCACGTGGAGCAATCACACGATAACTTTTAGGAATGGCATTCATAGAGTCTGCCTGTGCATTTGTTTTAGCCAGTATGAAAGCCGTGTCGCCTACTGCAAAAGGTCCTACTGCAGTAGTAGCCAGCCATACTGTACGGAAGCTTCCATCGTAGCGGCTGTCATTTGTTTTATCAGCAAAGGCTACATTGTACAACCATGCAGTAGGAGCAAAACGCCTGATAGGTCGGCCATACTGTGATGTACGTGTACTTGCAGGTGCAGAAGGAGATGAAGGCAAAGGAGAACGTATGGTAGTGTAATCAGGATTGAAATCGTTGGAAGCATCTACACCTTTACCACCGCCAATGCCCTGGTTTAGCGTAGCCTCGTTGCTATTGTTGTCGCCTGGTAATCTTTCTACAGAAAACAGGATCTCCCTGTTGTAGTCGTTGTTTTCGCGGTGAACATCAGCAAAGTTTTGCAGTAGTTCAATGCCGTACAGCGACTGGTTGTTAATCAACTGCATAGCAGCTGCATAAGACCTGCTGAAATCTGTTGCTTCTTTTGCTTCTGAATAAGCTTTGTACATGTATGCACGAGACAGCATCAGGAAAGCTGCTGACTTAGAAAGCCTGAAAGCATTGTTCGGCCTTTGGTTCGGCAGGTTCTCCGTAGCAAAAGTGAAGTCATTAATGATCGTCTGGTAGTTCTTCACCAGCAATTCATTAATAGGTGCACGGTTGAAGCCCTGGAATGCGCGCTGGTTGAATTTCAACTCGCCGCTGCCCAGGTCTAATGGTACAGCACCAAATTGGGTAACCAAGTTCATGTAATAAAGACCACGATGAAAACGTGCCTCTGCCACCAGAACATTTTTAGTGGCTGCATCCAGTGGTACATCAGGTGCAAATTCTACTACTGCATTTGCCAGGTTGATGTTGTTGAAACTACGGTTCCACGGTGTAAGGATGGCGCCGTTACCTGGATCTATGGTATAATTACAGATGGTTAACAGGTCGCCGGCAGCTCCCGTCCTGGTTTGGTCGGCAGCGGTAAATTCGTCGGTACCAGCTTGCGTAACAGCCACTGCACCCTCAGGGCCATACATGAATCGCTGGCCTGAATACAGTGCATGCACCGCACTTTGAAACCCGGAAATGGTTTTGAAATATTCAGGCGTGAAGACCGTATACGGCTTCTCCTCCAGTTTTTTATTACATCCGGTATTCAGCAGCAGCAAGCCAATCATGCCTATTGCTACTAACGGGAATTTCTTGAATGAATTCATTGTGTTGAGTATTGTGAATTAGAAATTGATATTGGCACCAATGATGAATGTTCTTCTTTGTGGAGTAGCTGCATTGATAGTAATGACACCGTTATTGCCACCCCTGATATTACCTGGTGTCACCACACCTGCATTACCTGTATTGGTACCTTCTGGGTCTATACCGGTTAACCTTCTATATGGTGAGAAAAGAATAGCCACATTATCAACTGTAGCATACAGCCTGATCGACTGTGCATTCATGCGGCGCAATTGGTTATTGCTAAATGTATAACCAAGGTTGATGCTCCTGATCTTCAGGAACGATGCATTGTAATAGCCAAGCGTTGTCCATGCTGTAGATTGAGGGCTGATAGCAGCCTGTGGCATCGGGAACCAATTTGATGGATTGGTTGGTGTCCAGTAGTCTACTTTTATTCCGCTTCTTACACCATTCATGATGGTTAGGTACGATGCCAGCGGCTGGTGTATCTGGCTGATCAGCATGCCACCAAAACGGCCATAGGTTACCACACTCAAGTCCCAGTTTTTGTAAGAAAAACGGTTGGTGAAACCACCCTGGATTTTAGCATCACTGTTACCAATGATGTGGCGGTCGTTGTCATCTATCTTACCGTCAGGCTGGCCTGTCTGTTTGCCAGTAGCATCTACACCATTTACATCAGCAAGCTTCAATTGGCCAGGTACAGCACCATATTTTGCTGCTTCAGCCGCTTCCGACATTTGCCAGATACCTAATTTCTTGAAGTCGTAAATAGAGGTCATAGAATATCCAACGTGCAGCTGGCTACCAACATTTCTTTCGATATTATCAGTAAGCTTCAGCAGCTTGTTCCTGTTGAAGAAAAGGTTTAGATCACTGCTCCAGTTGAAGCCTTTTGCTGAGCGGATATTGTCGGTGGTAAGAGTGAATTCCATACCCCTGTTCTGCATTTCTCCTACGTTGGTAGTATATGCACCAGCTACACCCGATGTTACAGGCAGGTTCACACCGTAAAGGATGCGGTCAGTCTTAGAGTCGTAAAACTCCAATGAACCTGTGATCCTGTTCTTCAATAATCCGAAGTCTAGACCTACATTCAGTGTTTTTGTAAACTCCCATGACAGGTTCGGGTTTGGAAGTGTAACCACGTTATATCCTGTTACTACTGTAGGACCAAAGTTGTAGCGGATAATACCAGCAGTATTACCTACGCCGTTCTGGTTCGATACCAATCCTAATGCATTATATGGGCTAATAGCCTGGTTAGACGTTTGACCATAACCAACACGCAATTTCAGGTTGCTGATATAGTCAGCTCTGTCCATAAAGCTTTCTCGGTCTATGTTCCAACCCGCAGATATCGCAGGATAGTAGTGCCATTTGTTTCCCGGCGCCAGGCGCGATGAACCATCGGCCCTGCCTGTTAGAGTGAGCAGGAAGCGATCATCAAAAGCATAGTTAATCCTTGCCATGTAAGAAAGCAAAGATGATCTTGCCTCGCCGCCGCCCAATACCGCAGCAGGCGCAGGATCAGACAATCCTAATGCATACCACTGTATGAAGTTTTCAGTGATGTTCTCTTTTGTGATAGTTGTATTGTAATTCTGCGATTCCTGTACACTATACAGTCCCACTACATTAAACCTGTGTTTCTTTATAGTTTTATCATAGGTCAGCAAGTTCTCGATCGTGTAGCCCCACTCTTCACCGTTGCCTACAAAAGCAATATTACCCTGGCGTGGACGGAAGTAACTTGGTGTAATGCCTAGTGGATCATCTGATGCCCTGAACTGTGCCTGCTGTTGCTGTGCATAGCTAAGACCAACATTCAGGCGATATTTTAAGCCGGTAGTAATCTGGTATTCACCATACAAGCTGTTGAAGGAGCGCAAACGACGCACCCTGTCAGACCAGCTGTTATTGTTGTTCTTTAGAAAGATTGGGTTGTATTGTGTAAGCCTGTCGTCGTTGTTACCTGTAGGTGAAAGGATTGGTTTACCCAGGCTATCGTACACCGGCATAAGCGGGCTAAGCGAAAGCAGCGGGAACATTGGATTCACAAATTGTGATCCATTGGTAATACCAAGTGTATTGATTGTGTTCAAACCTACTTTCAGGTTTCTGCCTATACGGGTATCTATTGTACCTCTTAAAGAATAACGGGTAAAATCCTGTCCCGGAAGAACCGAAGTTTCTTTATAGTAGCCGCCACCTAAAGAGAAAGTATTTCCATTGCTACCGCCGGAAATGTTCAGGTTATGATCCGTCTTGTGCGACTTTTGGTACATCACATCCTGCCAGTCGGTGCTGATACCTTTCCTGATCGACTCAAGTTCTTCAGGCTGATAGCCTTGGGCAAACGTAGATATGTTGCGCATTGCCTGGTATTCCTGCGCATTGAAAACAGGATACTTATTAGCAACTGTTCCCAAGCCATAGAAGCCGTTGTAGGAAACACGTGTTTCACCTGTGCGGCCACGCTTGGTGGTAATAAGGATAACGCCATTTGCACCCCTGGAACCATAGATAGCAGTAGCAGACGCATCTTTCAGGATATCAACCGCTGTGATGTCGCCCGGGTTAATATCATTCAGGCTTCCATCATAAGGAATTCCATCCAATACAATAAGCGGATCGTTGGAACCACTGATAGAGCGTATACCACGAATGCGGATCTGCGCTCCAGCGCCCGGGTTAGTACCTACTGATTGCACCTCTAAACCGGCAGCACGGCCCTGCAAAGCTCCCTGTATGTTAGCAACAGGTACTTCGCGCAAAGCGGTTTCATTTACCGATACCACTGCACCGGTCACATCACGTTTTCTTTGGGTACCATATCCAACCACCACTACCTGCTCCAGCTGTCGTTGAGCATACACAAGGGAAATAGTCATAGGAGTACCCGGCGTAGCGCGTACTGTTTTAGCCGCATACCCAATAGCCGAAGCAATAAGAGAGCTGTTGGGAGGAACAGAGAGGGAGAATACGCCGGCCTCGTTGGTGCTGGTACCTTGGGTAGAACCAACAACTGAAACTGACGCTCCCGGGATCACCTGCCCGCTGTCGTTGGTTACCCTACCAGTTACTGTCACATTTTGTGCAGTAGCCTTGAAGGATAAACTACTTAAGAGAATGCAGCAAGTTGCAATCATCAGCTTTAGCAGGCTTCGTGTAGCCATACATTTCATAATAGGGCGTTTTAGTTTTTATTGAATAGAACAGAATGAAAGGAAAGAGGAATTACAGCGAAAGATGAAGGGAACATAATGTCCTTCTTGATAAGAATTAGAGGAAGCATGACAATCGTTTTTGGAAACTGTAGTTGTATTACTACACTAATGTAGAAATAAAAATCATAAAAATGCAATCGGTTGCATTTTTTTCTAAAAAAATATTTTTTCCAGCTCATGCAGCATAATTGGATGGTCAAGAAAACAGCAGGATTAGATAAAATAATACATGAAATGTCATGGTTACACCAAAAGAAGCGGTAGCTGTTAGAGATTATTGTAATGTAACTGATTGCAGTACCTCTTTCAGTGGAGTAGGTACCCCAGTAGATTGCAAGCACAGCAATAGCAGGGCTTATTGTAGCCGGTATATTTAGGAGAAGAAAGATTAGAGGAAGAAGATTAAACTAGTTGAGCTTTCAATACATCCTTCCACTGCTGGTAAAGCTCATTGTAAAGCTCCGGCTGCGAAGGATTGATAACGCTCAACAATTCACGCGAGGTAAATGCTTCTGCGGCATTGGCAAAATAGCTTATACCAATACCGGCGCCAAGGGCTGCACCTACGCTACCGTCACATTCGTATAGCTCTACAGGTACACCAGTAGCATTTACAAATGCATTGGCAAAAACATTACTCAGGAACATGTTAGCCTTACCTGCTCTTATTACCTGTGGCTGCATACCATTTTCGCGCATGATATCTAAGCCATAGCGAAAGGCAAAGGCAATTCCTTCCTGTGCAGCATGGTAGATATGTGCAGCTGTATGGAGGTTGAAATCAATATTGTTGATGGTAGCACCAATCATCCTGTTGTTGAGAATACGCTCAGCTCCATTACCAAATGGAAGCATAACCAGCCCATCACTTCCAGGCTTGATAGATGAAGCCAGCTCATTCATCTGCGGATATGATAATGTACCGCCGGTAATATTGCGAACCCATTTATTCAGGATCCCGGTTCCATTAATGCATAGCAGCACGCCTATGCGTGTATCCACTTCATTATGGTTTACGTGGGCAAAGCTGTTGACCCTTGATTCATTATCATAAGTAAGCTGGTCGCTTACGCCGTATATAACACCTGAAGTACCTGCGGTAGCAGCTACTTCTCCAGGTTGCAGTACATTTAGTGATAGCGCATTGTTAGGCTGATCACCTGCTTTGTAGGTCACAGGTATGCCAGCTTTCAGAGAAAGTTCTTCTGCTACTGCGGCAGAAAGATGTCCATGATCGGAAAATACGTTTTGTACAGAAGGAATGATAGCCTTAGAGAATCCAAAATGCTCCATTACATCTTCAGATAGTTTGTCTTCTTTAAAGTCCCAGAAGATGCCTTCAGATAATGCAGATGGAGTGGTTGTTATTTCGCCGGTTAATCGCTGCGCAATGAAATCTCCCGGCAGCATCACCTTGTGAATGCGCTCAAAGATCTCCGGCTCGTTTTCTTTTACCCATGCAAGTTTTGCTGCAGTAAAATTTCCCGGTGAGTTTAATAACGATCTAAGGCTTTCCTTCTCGCCTATAGCATGAAAGGCTTTTTCACCGTAAGGAATAGCACGGCTATCACACCAGATGATGCTGTTGCGCAGCACCGCACCTTCTTTATCCAGCAGTACAAGTCCATGCATTTGGTACGAGATACCAATGGCACCTATATCACCCTGGTTGTAAAACCCGAAACTGTTCACCTTCTTGATAGCTTCTTTTACATCCTGCCACCAGCGCTCAGGCGACTGCTCTGCCCAACCTGCCTGCAAAGAAATGATCTCTCTTTCCGTTTCAGGATATTGAGCGGATGCTACCGTACGTTGAGTGGCAGCATCCACTACAGAAACTTTTATTGAAGAAGTGCCAACATCTATTCCGAGTAACAACATGGTATTGTCTCTAAAGATTATTTATTTCTTCTTGCCATTACTTTTTGTACAGCCTCTACTATGTGTGCTGCATCTAAACCATACTTAGCCATCAGGTCAGCAGGTTTTCCGCTTTCGCCAAAGCTGTCGTTCACAGCAACATATTCTTGAGGTGCAAGATGCTTGGTAACCAGTACCTGTGATACAGCATCGCCCAATCCACCGTAGCGGTTGTGCTCTTCTGCAGTTACCACACATCCTGTTTTAGCTACAGAGCGAAGAATAGCTTCTTCGTCAAGCGGCTTAATGGTGTGTATGTTGATGATCTCTGCGCTGACGCCCATTTCTGCCAGCTTTTCGCCTGCCTGTATAGCTTCCCAAACAAGGTGACCTGTAGCAATAATGGTAACATCTGTTCCTTCGTTCACCATCCATGCTTTACCAATTTCAAACTTTTGATCTGCATCGGTAAATACAGGAATAACAGGACGACCAAAACGCAGGTATACAGGACCATGATGTTCTGCAATGGCTATAGTAGCTGCCTTTGTTTGATTATAATCGCACGGGTTGATAACGGTCATGCCGGGAAGCATGCGCATCATACCAATGTCTTCAAGTATCTGGTGAGTAGCACCATCTTCTCCAAGTGTTAGCCCAGCGTGGGATGCGCAGATCTTTACATTCTTATCGCTGTAAGCAATGCTCTGGCGAATTTGATCGTAAACGCGGCCGGTAGAGAAGTTGGCAAACGTGCCGGTAAACGGAATGCAGCCACCAATGGTCATACCTGCGGCTATGCCCATCATGTTTGCTTCTGCTATACCTATCTGGAAAAAGCGATGCGGAAATTCTTTGATGAAAGCTTCCATCTTAAGAGAACCAACAAGGTCAGCACATAGTGCTACTACGTTCTCGTTTCTTTTTCCTGCTTCCAGTAAACCTGCTCCAAAACCAGAGCGGGTATCTTTTTTATCGGTGAAAGTGTATTTCTTCATTGTGAGTTGTCAGTTGTGAGGAGTGAGTAATTAGTGGTGACTGGTCAGTGATTGATAGTAGTAGAGAGTGTCATTTATTTTAACTCACTACTGGCTACTCACCACTCACTTTAATAATCGAGCAAAGAACTTTCCAGTTGATATAATGCCAGCTGTAGCTGCTCATCGTTAGGCGCTACACCATGCCACTTGTGCGATCCCATCATGAAATCTACACCGTGACCCATGTTTGTTTGCATAAGTATCATGATCGGTTTGCCTTTAAAAGTTTTTGCCTTTGCAAGCTCCAGCACACGTATCACATCTGCCAGATCGTTGCCATTCATCTCCAGTACATCCCAACCAAATGCATCCCACTTTGCGCGTAGGTTACCCAGCGAAAGTACCTGCTCGGTAGGACCATCTATCTGCTGACCGTTGTAATCAATTGTGGCGATCAGGTTGTCAACCTTGTTGTGCGGCGCATACATGGCTGCTTCCCATATCTGTCCTTCCTGCAGCTCGCCATCACCATGTAGGGTGAAGACAAGTGAGTTATCTCCTTTCAACTTCTTGGCTTGCGCAGCACCAATGGCTACGGACAAACCCTGGCCAAGCGACCCTGAAGCCACGCGGATACCCGGTAAACCTTCATGGGTAGTAGGGTGGCCCTGCAGGCGAGAGTTTATCTTGCGGAAAGTAGCCAGCTCGCTGACATCAAAGTAGCCGGAACGTGCAAGCACACTATACCATACTGGTGAAATGTGACCGTTGGAAAGAAAGAACAGGTCTTCTCCAATTCCGTCCATGTTGAACTCCTTGGCGTTGTGGCGCATTACATGAAAGTAAAGCGCAACAAAAAAATCAGTACATCCTAATGAACCACCGGGGTGGCCAGACTGGCAGCCATGCACCATACGTACAATGTCTCTACGTACTTGTTTGGCTATATTTTCCAGGTGTTGTAAATCCATAATTACAGAGGTTGTTTAGTCGTTTATTGAGCTTTGATATCTTCTACTACAGCGGCCATTTTCTTTGAATCTTCCAGGAACTTAGCTAAGCCAATATCTGTAAGCGGATGCTTTAGAAGAGCAAGTATTGACTCTAGTGGTGAGGTACAAACATGTGCTCCCATTTCGGCTGCACGAATAATGTGATTGGCATTGCGGATAGAAGCAGCCAGGATCTCGGTCTTGTAACCTTGAATGGCGAAGATGTTAGCGATCTGCTCGATCAGGATCATACCATCCCAACCGCTATCGTCAATACGGCCAATGAATGGAGAAACATATGAAGCACCAGCCTTAGCTGCCAGTATAGCCTGGCCTGCAGAAAATACCAATGTGCAATTGGTGCGGATACCGTTGTCAGTAAAATATTTAATGGCTTTGATACCGTCTTTGATCATTGGCACCTTTACCACGATGTTTGGATGGATAGCTGCCAGTTTTTTCCCTTCTTCTACTATGGTTTCAAAATCGGTAGAAAGTACTTCAGCGCTGATATCACCATCTACTAATTCGCAGATCGTTTTGTAGTGATTGTTGATTGCTTCATCTCCTTGTATTCCTTCTTTTGCCATAAGCGAAGGATTGGTAGTAACACCATCTAAGATACCAAGGTCGTGAGCTTCTTTTATCTGCGAAAGATTAGCTGTGTCTATAAAGAATTTCATAATAATGAGTTTGAAAAATATGAAGGTTTTAAATCATCCAAATAATCTTGATACGGTCGCGAAGTTAAGTGTTACTTCTTCTTATACTTAAAGTTGACCATAATCAGTATTTATTTTTTAAGCCAGATGCTCTCCATTTGTTCCAGTGTTTTGCCTTTGGTCTCTGGAACCATCTTCCATACGAACAATAGCGACAATACACTCATCACACCATAAAAGCCGTAGGTAAATGCGCCGCTAAATTCCATCATAGAAGGATAAGTAGACGAGATGAAGTAGTTGGCTGCCCACTGTGCCGCTACTGCTACGGCTACAGCCTTGCCTCTTATTTTGTTGGGGAAAATCTCTGAGATCAACACCCACGTGATGGGACCCCACGACATCATAAAGGATGCTGTATAGATAATGATGAATACCAGGGTACTGATGCCAATGATCTCGTAGTAAGAAAGTGCAGCAATGGCGAACATGCCTATGGCCATACCTATAGAACCTACGATCAACAGTGGCTTGCGTCCCCATTTGTCTACCGTTACAATGGCTAAAACAGTAAATAGTACATTCACGAGTCCCATTACCACCGTTTGAAGCATAGAGGCATCTTTGGCAGCGCCCATGCTTTCGAAAATGCGGGGTGCATAATACAGCGCCACGTTTATACCTACAAACTGCTGGAACACGGAAAGCAGGATACCTATGATGATGACTATGCGACCATACGACCAAAGATTTCCTGAATGATGCTCAACCGTATTCTTGATATCATCAAATATTCGCTTAGCAGTTTCAGGACCATTTATCTTTTCCAGGATCCTCATAGCTTCCTTGTCTCTACCTACCAGGCTTAGGTAACGTGGTGTTTCCGGAACAAAGAACAACAGGATGCCGAACAAGCCAGCCGGTATAGCTTCAGAAAGGAACATCCTTCGCCAGCCTACTTCATCCAGCCATTCAGGGCTTTGACCTTTGGCTATTCCATAGTTGACAAAATACACGACCAACATACCGAAGATGATAGCGAACTGGTTTAGCGACACCAAACGTCCTCTTATGTTAGCCGGTGCAATTTCACCTATATAAACAGGACAAACTGCCGATGCCAGTCCTACACCTATACCACCAATAATGCGATAGAAGTTGAACATATACAACAAGCCCATTGTAGGCTCGCCTTCATTGAAAAACAGGAACTCGGGATAGCCCGATCCAAGCGCAGAAACGAAGAAAAGAACAGCAGCGACAATCAGGCTTTTCTTACGCCCGATGCCGGATGCTAACAAACCAGAGATGGCACCGCCGATGATACATCCTATTAGTGCACTTGATATAGTGGCGCCATGCACCCAGGTACTGAGGCCAAGTCCACTTATCAGGTAATTCTGAACAGACTTCTCAGCACCTGAGATGACAGCAGTATCGTAACCAAAGAGCAATCCACCCAAAGTAGCAATCAGGGTAATACCGGCAATGTAAGGCAGGTTTTGCCCTGGTGCCGTTGCGTTGTTATTCATAGTAGCAAGTAGTTTAAGGTTTTTTGGTTATACTAGATGTACCTGTTGATGATGTTCTCCAGGTATTCCTGCCTTCCACTTATTACCTTTGGCTCACCACTTTCTATAGCATAGGCACGCAGGTCTTCCAGCGTAAGTTTTCCTTCTGTATACTCTTTACCTTTTCCACTATCATAAGAGGCATAGCGCTCCTGGCGGAACTTCCTGTAGTCTGATTTATTTAGTATAGCATCTGCTGCTATCAAACCTCTTGCAAACGTATCCATACCACCAATGTGTGCGTAGAACAGGTCAGCAGGATCAGTTGAGTTTCTCCTGATCTTAGCGTCGAAGTTTATGCCGCCACCCTGGAAACCACCAGCTTCTAAGAACACCAGCATGGCTTCTGTTACTTCCTGCACGTTGTTAGGGAACTGGTCAGTATCCCATCCATTCTGGTTATCGCCGCGGTTAGCATCTAATGAGCCAAGTACACCTGCATCGGCAGCTACCTGCAGTTCGTGTGCAAATGTGTGCCCTGCAAGCGTAGCGTGGTTTACTTCTATGTTTATTTTAAAATCGTTCAGCAAGTCGTACTGGCGAAGGAAACCAATCACTGTTTCGCAATCATAATCGTACTGGTGCTTGCTTGGTTCCATTGGTTTAGGCTCAATGAAGAAGGTGCCTTTGAAGCCTTGCTTACGTGCATAATCTTTTGCGGTATGTAAGAAGCGGGCAAAGTTTTCCTTCTCACGCTTCATATTGGTATTTAGTAAGCTCATGTAGCCTTCTCTTCCACCCCAGAAAACATAATTCTCACCATTTAGTGCAATGGTAGCATCTAATGCAGCTTTTACCTGTGCCGCACCATGTGCCAATACCTGGAAATCAGGATTGGTAGACGCTCCATTCATATAGCGCTTGTGCGAGAAGAGATTGGCAGTACCCCACAAGAGTTTGATGCCGCTTTCCTGCTGTTTTTGCTTTGCATATTCCACCATTGCCTGCAGGCGCCTGTCGTTCTCGTTTATATCGTTAGTATAATCCACTACGTCTACATCATGGAAACAATAATAATTCAGGTTCATCTTGGTCATGAATTCGAAAGCAGCATCCATTTTATCTTTTGCTCTTTCTATTGGATCAGCTTTTTCATTCCATTCAAAAACATGCGTACCTCCGCCAAAAGGATCAGAGCCATCGTTTACAAATGAATGCCAGTAAGCACACGAGAATTTAAAGTGCTCTTTCAATGTTTTTCCTGCTACCACTTTGTTTTCATCGTACCAACGAAACGCCATCGGGTTATCACTTTCAGGCCCTTCGTATTTTATTTGATCAATGCCTTTGAAATATTCTTTGTTACCAATTAAGACTGACATAATGAATAGATTGAGATTTATAGAATAGTTATTTAATTATTTCTTAGTGCAGTTATGGTTTCAATGGATCCATCTGCACGATGCTTTAGTTCGGTCACTTTTACGTTTCGTAAATGTGTTTTATTAGAAAGCTCTGTATCGTGGTAAAACAGGTACCACTTGCCTTTGAATTCAACAATAGAATGGTGGTTGGTCCAGCCTTGTACCGGGTTTAAGATAACGCCGTGGTAAGTAAATGGACCCATTGGATTATCGCCGGTAGCATAGGCTATAAAATGTGTATCGCCGGTAGAATAAGAAAGGTAATATTTGCCATTGTACTTATGCATCCATGCAGCTTCAAAAAAGCGCTTGTTACGATCGCCTGATAAAATGGGTTTACCTGCCTGGTCTAAAATGGTTACATCTTTTACAGGTCCTGCAAAACTCAACATATCATTGCTCATCCTGGCTACTTTTGGACTCAGTGCAAGTTCATTATCCTTTGGCTCCTGGCCATAAGCAGCATCAAACTTTCCTGTTTGCCATTTCTGCAACTGGCCACCCCAAATACCACCAAAATACATGTAGGAGGTTCCGTCGGTATCGGTAAAAACAGCAGGATCTATACTGAAGCTGCCGGGAATTGGCTGAGGTTGTGCTTTAAAAGGACCTGTAGGAGAATTGCTGGTTGCAACACCAATCCTGAATATATCATTTTGATCTTTTGCCGGAAAGTAAAGGTAATAGGTACCGTTTTTATAAGCTGCATCAGGAGCCCACATTTGCCGTTTTGCCCATGGCACATCCTGCACCGATAAAGCCACTCCATGATCTGTTACTTTACCACCAATCCTATCCATAGAAAGAACATGGTAATCCCTCATATCAAAATGATCTCCGAAGTCATTTTCAGGTGTACCTGCTTCTATATCATGAGAAGGATAGATATAGATCTCACCATTAAAAACATGCGCAGACGGATCAGCAGTATAAATATGCGAAACAAGGGGTTGACCTATGAATTTACCATTTGCAACTGGAGCCTGGTTCCTTGTGCTTTTGCACCCTTGAATAGTAGTAAATAAAAGAAAGGCAGAAGCAGCAAAGGCGAAAGATTTCATTACCATTTTCATATAGTTTGTAATCGTTGAGAGTTTATTTCACCAGAAAAAGTGCTCTAATATCAGAAACTTTTTTATTATTGCAACCGATTGCATAAATTATTTTATTTTTCCTTACTTTCAACCATGTAATCAACACGTAAACGATTGTATGAAGCCAAAGGAGATTACCATTTACGACCTGGCGCTAAAGCTGAACCTTTCTCCGGCAACTGTAAGTAGAGGATTAAAGGATCACCCTGCAATTAAGAAGACCACAAAGAAAAAGATTTTTGACTTAGCAAAAGAACTGGGCTACAGAAGCAACAATTTCGCCAGCAACCTGCGCAGGCAGCGTACCAATACATTAGGTATTATAGTACCACGCCTGAACAGCCACTTTATGTCTACAGCTATTGCAGGTATTGAAAGTGTGGTGAACAAAGAAGGCTACAACCTGATCATTAGCCAGTCGCAGGAATCTGCAATAAAAGAGGCAGCCAATGCAGCTACTATGTTTAATAACAGGGTAGATGGGTTACTGGTGTCTCTTGCTTACGATACCAAAACCATTGAACATTTTGAGCCTTTTTTTAAGAAGCATATACCGCTGCTATTCTTCGATCGTGTAATTGAACATGAGAACTGCACCAAAATCTTCATAGATAATCGCAAAGCTGCTTACGATGCCACACTGCATCTTATAGAACAGGGTTGTAAACGTATAGCACATATAACTGCTATGCAAAAACGGAATGTATATGTAGACAGGATGAGGGGCTACCAGGAAGCTTTGCAAGATGGCGGATTGGAATACGATGATGACCTTGTGATCATCAATAATCTGAGCCAGGAGGCTGGAGCTGCAGCAGCAGAAACACTGCTGGAAATGGATGAACTGCCCGATGGAATTTTTGTGGCAAATGATAACTGTGCCATTGGTTGCATGCAAACGCTTATGGAGGCTGGTGTAAATATCCCGGGCGATGTGGCATTTGTAGGTTTTAATAATGACCCGGTGTCTACTGTCATCCAACCAAACCTTACTACCATCAATTATCCCGGTTACCAGATGGGTGAACTGGCTGCTCAAAACCTGATCAACCACTTAAATGGAACTGCTACAATAGAGATGACAAACAGCATCATCATGCGCTCTGACCTCATCGTGAGGGCATCTTCTAAACGACTGCCGGAGTAACTATTTCTTCAAAAAACAAGGTGCTTCTTTATGAAAAAATATTTCCTTTTTTACCTGCTCTTTAGTGCTGTATTGGTGGCAAAAGCAGAGAATGGTTACGAGCTATGGCTTAGGTATCAAAAGGTGAATAATGCACCTCTACTGCAGTCTTATAATTCAATCATCAGTAGTATCAATTTTGCCGGAGCATCTGCTACTACTACAGTAGCTAAAGAAGAGCTTATAAAAGGACTGAAAGGGCTGCTTGGTAAAAACATTCCTGTAACCAATTCCATTACGGCAAATACTCTTGTAGTTGGTACTCCTGCCACTTCAGCCACCATACGGTCTCTTCCTATCCAGTCGCAGCTGAAGTCTGCAGGCGATGAAGGTTTTGTAGTGATGACAACTTCCACCGGTGGTAAGAAAGTAACAACTATAGCAGCCAATACTGATGTTGGTGTGTTATACGGCGTATTTCATTTTTTGCGACTACTACAAACACAGCAACCTATAAGTAATCTTTCTTTTGTAAGTGCGCCAAAAATAAAGGTGCGCATGCTTAATCACTGGGACAACCTGAACAGGCATGTGGAACGTGGCTATGCCGGCAGTTCTATCTGGGATTGGCACAGGCTTCCGGGTTATATTGATCAACGATACATTGACTATGCAAGAGCCAATGCATCAATAGGCATTAATGGAACTGTACTTACCAATGTAAATGCCAATGCTGTTGTACTTACTGCTCCTTATTTAGAAAAGGTAGCTGCGCTTGCAAATGTCTTTCGTCCATATGGAATAAAAGTTTACCTAACTGCCCGCTTTAGTGCGCCAATAGAAATAGGAAAACTAAAAACTGCTGATCCGCATGATCCGCAGGTACAGCAGTGGTGGAAGGATAAAGCAACAGAGATCTATCAATACATTCCGGACTTTGGCGGTTTCCTGGTGAAGGCAAATTCTGAAGGACAGCCCGGTCCGCAGAACTATGGCCGCAATCACGATGATGGTGCCAATATGCTTGCTGATGCAGTAAAACCTCATGGCGGTATTGTAATGTGGCGGGCATTTGTTTACAGCCACGAAACACCTGAAGACAGGTTCAAACAGGCGTACAACGAGTTCAAGCCGCTGGATGGGAAGTTTCGTGATAATGTATTGATACAGGTAAAGAATGGGCCTATTGATTTTCAGCCACGCGAACCTTTTTCTCCCCTATTTGGCGCTATGCCTAAAACTCCTTTGATGATGGAGTTCCAGGTAACACAGGAGTATCTCGGACAAGCAACGCATCTGGTATACGAAGCGCCCATGTTCAAAGAAGTCCTGGACGCGGATACCTATCAAAAAGGCAAAGGATCACAGGTAGCAAAAGTCATTGATGGCAGCCTGCACAATTACAATCATACCGGTATGGCAGGTGTAGCAAACATTGGAAGCGACATCAACTGGACCGGCCATTTGTTTGGACAAGCCAACTGGTATTGCATGGGCCGGCTTGCCTGGGATCATACGCTATCTTCAGAAAAAATGGCGGATGAATGGTTGAAGCAAACCTTCAACAACAACCACAATTTTATCCAGTCAGCAAAGAAGATGATGATGGGCTCTTACGAAGCTATGGTCAATTATATGACACCGCTGGGTTTGCATCACATCATGGGTACAGGCCATCATTATGGACCGGCGCCTTGGGTAGATAATGTTGGTCGTGATGATTGGAATCCTATCTACTACCACAAAGCAGACGAAAAAGGCATTGGCTTCGACAGGACAGCAACAGGCAGCAACGCTTTAGCCCAATATGCGCCTGAACTACAAAAGCTCTATGGCAACATCAACACATGTCCCGATGAATATCTTCTATGGTTTCATAAGGTAAGTTGGGATCATAAGATGAAGAGTGGAAGAACACTTTGGGAAGAATTGGTTCACCGCTATTATAGCGGAGTAGACAGTGTACGCAGTATGCAAAAAACATGGGCTGGCCTAAAGCCTTATGTTGATAAGGAAAGATACGATCATGTAAATATGCTACTGGCTGTACAGGAACAAGAAGCCGTATGGTGGCGCAATGCATGTTTGTTGTACTTCCAAACCTTTTCCAAAAAACCAATTCCTGCTAAATACGAGCAACCAGACAAAACCCTGGAATACTATAAAAACCTGAAGTTTCCGTATGCACCTGGAAATGGGTAAGAAGCTAACAGGAGAAGAGGCTTTATTATTGTAACTAACACAACAAAAAACTTTATGCAAAACATAGGAGAGAAAACAGTAGCAATAGTAACCGGTGGAGGTTCAGGTATTGGACTAGCTATAGCAACCAAATTTGTTCAAAGTGGTATAACAACCATCATTGTAGGGCGCGACCAGCAAAAACTGGATGCAGCCAAAGAACAACTGGGAGCACTTTGCTTCCCCATCAGTCACGATCTGAATGACCTTGCAGGATTGCCTGCATTGGTACAGCGTATAGCACAGGAACATGGAAAGATTGATGTGCTGGTGAACAACGCCGGCATCAATTTGAAAAAAGAATTCACTGAAGTAACGGATGAAGAATTTCAGCGGATCATTCTTACCAATGTTACTGCCGTGTTTGCACTTTCAAGGGAAGTGACCAAAGTGATGGTAGAAGCAGGCAAAGGTTCTATCATCAACATCAGCTCTATGGCTTCGCAATATGGCCTACCAAAAGTCATAGCCTATACCGCTTCAAAGTCTGCCATAGAAGGCATGACAAGAGCAATGGCTGTTGATCTTTCACCAAGAGGAATTCGTGTTAACTGTATTGCACCTGGTTTTATTGCAACAGAAATGAGTGCTAAAGCATTGAACAATGATCCTGAAAGAAAGCAAAAGGTTCTGTCGCGTACACCTATGGGCTTTTTAGGAGAGACTGCCGATATAGGCGAGGCTGCATATTTTCTTGCGACTGATGCAGCAAAATATATAACAGGTGTAGTACTGCCAGTAGATGGTGGTAACTCAATAGGTTTTTAGTACTTGCTCCAATGAATAAACTACTAAAGTGATGGTGATAATGAAGAAGATAATTACGATGGTAATCTTGTGTTTTGCAGTAAAGCAAACTATAGCGCAACAAATGATAAGCGACCGTATGGTGAAAACCGGTTTTGCTATAGTATCACCTAACGCAGCGGCTCCTATATATGTGGATGCACGTGATCATGCTGTAGTTAAAAAAGCTGCTGAACTGCTGCAACAAGACATTGAAATGGTAACAGGTAAAAAACCTACTGTTGCCTATACTAATCCTGCAGCCAGCAATGTTATCATCATCGGGACAGTAGGCAGTTCATCTGTTATTGATAGGCTGGTAAAGCAAAAGAAACTAAAGCTTGATAAGCTGAAAGGTAAATGGGAAGCATACCAACTGCAGGTAGTTGCTGATCCTTTTCCTGGTGTAGACAACGCACTGGTGATAGCCGGCAGCGACAGGCGCGGAACCGCTTATGGTGCGTTTGAGTTATCTGCCAAAATGGGTGTATCGGCATGGTATTATTGGGCAGATGTTCCTGTAAAAAAGAAGGAACTAATCTACTACACAGGTGGTACTATAACAGATGCACCCGCAGTAAAGTACAGGGGCATTTTTATAAACGATGAAGCACCCGCACTCAGCAACTGGAGCCGTGAAAAATTCGGCGGCTTCAACAGTAAATTTTATGCAAAGGTTTTTGAACTGATGCTACGGCTTAAAAGCAATTATCTCTGGCCGGCAATGTGGGGCAGTGCATTTTATGACGATGATAAATTGAACAAACAAACTGCTGATGAGTACGCTATAGTGATTGGCACATCACACCACGAGCCGCTGATGCGTGCACACGATGAATGGAGGCGGTTTGGTGAAGGCAAGTGGAACTATGATAGCAACGCAACACGTTTGCAACAATTCTGGAAGGCAGGCATGGAGCGGGTGCAAGGAACTGAAACAATTGTGAGTGTAGGCATGCGTGGCGATGGTGATGAACCTATGACGCAGGGAACAGCCATTGCACTTTTAGAAAAAATAGTAAAAGACCAAAGAGAAATTATAGCAGAAGTAACGGGCAAGCCAGCATCGGAAACACCACAGCTATGGGCATTGTACAAAGAAGTGCAGGAATACTACGACAAAGGTATGCGCGTTCCGGATGATGTAACACTGTTGCTATGTGATGACAACTGGGGCAACATACGGAAGCTGCCTAAGCTGAACGAGAAGCCGCGCAAAGGCGGCTATGGCATCTACTATCACTTCGATTATGTAGGCGGCCCAAGAAATTACAAATGGATCAACACCAACAACATTGCACGTGTATGGGAGCAGATGCACCTTGCATGGAAGTATAACGCCCGCCAGATCTGGATTGTGAATGTAGGAGACATAAAGCCAATGGAGTTCCCTACTTCATTCTTCCTTGATTATGCATGGAACCCGAACAAGTGGAATGAAAGCAATCTCCAGCAGTATTATACGCAGTGGGCTGCACAGCAGTTTGGTGAGCAGCATGCAAAAGAAATAGGCATCATCAACCAGAAGTTCTCGCAGTACATAGCCCGTAGAAAACCTGAACTATTAGATGCTAATACCTACAGCATACACAACTACAACGAAGCTTCTAGAGTGGTAAACGAATGGGATGCATTGCAACAGCAGGCAGAAGCTGTAAACAATCTATTGCCTGCAGAACATAAGGATGCTTACTTCCAGCTTATTCTTCATCCTATACAAGCGGCAGCTAACCTGCACCGCATGTATGTGGCTGTAGCGTACAACAGGTGGTTTGCTTCTAACAAATGGGCTGCAGCCAACATGCATGCTGACAGGGCAAAACTATACTACATCAATGACAGCCTGATCACCAGGCAGTACCACACCATCAACAATGGCAAGTGGAACCATATGATGAGCCAGACGCACATCGGCTATACTTACTGGCAACAACCGCCATTCAACTCTATGCCTGAAGTGAAGTATGTATCACCCGACTCTGCAGTAGAGCAAGCAAGCCGGATAACAGGAAAAAGTAATACGGCTGAAAGCATGGTACCTGCAAATGTTAAGGGCAATATATTCTATGAGAAAGATGGATATGTTTCTATGGAAGCAAGCAACTGGACAAAGGCCAACAACAGCAATAAGATCAACTTTAAAGTGATTCCAGGCATAGGTCGCACAGGCGATGGTGTAACCACTTTTCCTGTAACCGCTACTGCACTACTGGCAGCTAATAGCACGCATCTTCAGTACGAGTTCTATAGCTACGATACAGGCAAGCTAAGCCTGAACCTGTACTTCTCTCCTACCCTCAATTTTCACAACAACGAAGGATTGAAATATGCAGTGTCAATAGATGATGAGAAGCCACAGGTAATATCTATCAATAAAGATGATGAGAACCAGGCTAAGTGGGGCAGCTGGGTAGCAAATAATGTGATTGTGAAAGCCACACAATATAGCAGCAAGAAACCAGGAAAGCATGTACTAAAGTATTGGGCTATATCGCCTGGTGTAGTACTGCAAAAACTGGTAGTAGATTTTGGTGGCGTAAAGCAAAGCTACCTGGGACCACCGGAGACATTGCTAAAGAAGTAGACTGTAGCCAATTGTATTTCTAATAAATAGAAAGGATATGCCGTATAAACCAGCTTACGCAACCACAATCACTCAAAAGATTCAGCATACACTTTTGCCTAGTAAAATATTGCTGGTAGCAACTGCCACTTGTTGCAGTTTATTCATGGCTTCATGTACCAAAAAGCTGCAGTCACAACAACCGTCATCTACTGTGGTTGCTCCTGACAGCATGCGCCCATGGAACGGCAAACAGGCAGCTGTTGTACTAACCTACGACGATGCTCTATTCGTTCATCTTTCACATGCTATTCCTGCGCTTGATTCTTTTGGCTTCAAAGGAACCTTCTACCTGACCGACTACTATGGAAAAATGCAACAGCAGTTGCCACAGTGGAAAGCTGCTGCTAACAATGGACATGAGTTGGCTAATCATACTATGAACCATCCATGCATTGGGCAGCGGCCGGGGAGAGAATTTGTACGCCCGGAAAAAGATCTGAATTATTATACAGTGCAGCGAATGACAAATGAGATAACACAACTCAACACGCTGCTTCAACAGGTAGATGGTAAAACAAAAAGAACATTTGCATTTCCCTGCAGCGATACAAAAATTGGCGATACAGCATACATCAATGCATCTACAGATAAGCTGGTAGCTGCCCGTGCAGTACGTGCAGAAATGCCCGCTTTTGATAAAGTTCAGCTTTACAATATTCCAAGCTATTCTGTAAACGGCGACACTGCCGAAAAGCTGCAGGCACTGGTTGACCAGGCAATTGAAAAGAAGGCGCTGCTTGTTTTCCTGTTTCATGGTGTTGGTGGCGAGCACAACCTCAACGTGTCATTGGATGTACATACGCAACTATTGCAACATATCAAGCAGCAAGAGAAGCAACTATGGGTAGCTCCTATGATAGATGTAGCGGCTTATGTAAAGGATCACCAAAAGAAGAGATAGAACTACTATAATAACAAATTTTACAAAATGAAGAAGTTCCAGGTTTCAGCCATTGTTCTTGCAGCAGCCATTGTTATTAGCAGTTGCAGCAGGCCACTTTCACCGCAAACGGCTGCTCCCAACAAAGGCTTGAAAGATTACTATTCAAAATATTTCCCCATTGGTGTAGCTGTAAATATAAATTCGCTTCGTGGTGCAGACTCTGCTTTGCTGGTAAAAGAATTCAACAGCATAACGCCGGAGAATGATCTGAAGATCGGACCTATACACCCAAGGGAAGATCAATACAACTGGCGCAACGCAGATGCTATTATTGCATTTGCACAAAGAAACAATCTGAAAGTGCGCGGACATAATCTTGTGTGGCATTACGATTCGCAAACGCCGAGGTGGATCTTCGAAGATAAAGATGGCAAACAGGCATCTAAAGAGCTGGTGCTACAGCGGCTGAAGGATCACATTTTTACCGTAATGAACCGCTACAAGGGAAAGATATATGCATGGGATGTAGCCAACGAAGTGATTTCTGATAAACGTGATGAATACCTGCGACCATCCGACTGGTACAAGATATGCGGCGAAGACTATATCATCAAGGCGTTTCAATGGGCGCACGAAGCAGATCCTGCTGCGCTATTGTTCTACAACGATTACAACGAGATCGATCCTGTAAAAAGAGAGAAGATACACCGCCTGGTAAAGAGCCTGAAAGATGCAGGTGTTCCTATTCATGGTATTGGGCTGCAGGCACACTGGGCTATTAATGAACCTAGCCGCGGCCAGCTCGATAGCACCCTTAGCCGCTTTGCTGATCTTGGCTTGCAACTGCACATTACCGAGCTGGATATATCGGTGTATCCAAAAGAACACAATGCACGTGATCGCAAAGCAGAAGATGCCAATACATCCTTTACTCCTGAGCGTGAGCAAGCACAGATAGAGAAGTACAAGATGTGCTTTGAGTTGTTTAAGAAGTACCGCAAGCACATCACCAGCGTTACCTTTTGGAACCTGAGCGATAAGTATAGCTGGCTCGACAATTTCCCTGTGCAGAACCGGAAAGATTATCCATTATTATTCGATCAAAAACTGGAGCGTAAGAAGGCTTATTGGGAAGTTGTGAATGTTGTAAAATAAGTATGGGACCAGCAGTAGATCAAAGCTGAACATCGTTGCGTCGCACACTTGTACGGCATCTATACATTCACCATTTTCCACCATCGCCCACAGAAGCTTCAACCAGTAACGCATGAAAAAACTAACCATCATATTGCTCATTCTTTGTTGTGCATTCACAAGCCAGGCACAGCAAACAAAGCAGTATACCAATCCAATCCTGTCTGGCTTTTATCCAGATCCAAGTATCGTGAGGGTAGGAGAAGATTATTACATGGTTAACTCTACCTTTTCATACTTTCCTGGCATACCTGTTTTTCATAGCAGAGACCTGGTGAATTGGAAGTTGATCAGCCATGTGATCACCCGTACAGAGCAAATGGATTTTACAGGCAAAGGCGTATCGCGTTCCATTTTTGCACCTACCATTCGTTATCACAAAGGTCTCTTCTATGTTACCTGCACAATGGTCGACGGCAAAGGCAACTTCGTAGTAACAGCTGCCGATCCTGCAGGTCCGTGGTCCAATCCTTCATGGTTGCCTATTGATGGCATTGATCCATCTCTTTATTTTGATGAAGACGACAAGTGTTACATTACTTACAACAGCATTCCACCCGACAACAAGAGTTTGTACAATGGTCATCGTACCATCCGCATCAACGAGTTTGACTATAAGAACTTAAAGGTGGTGGGAGAAAATACCATACTTGTGAATGGCGGTACAGACATAGCCAAAGAACCAAGTTGGATAGAAGGTCCACACATTGTAAAGCGCTACGGCTACTACTATCTTATCTCAGCAGAAGGCGGTACTGGTGCTGACCATTCAGTAGTAGCTTTTCGCAGTAAAAACATACTTGGCCCTTATGAGCCATATGAGAAGAATCCAATTCTTACACAACGGCATCTAACTGGCGATCGTAAACATCCCATCACCTCTACCGGTCATGCAGACCTGGTAGAACTTCCAGATGGCAGATGGTATGCTGTATTCTTAGGTACACGCCCTTACGAGCAGGACTACTTCAATACAGGGAGAGAAACATTCCTTACGCCTGTAGAATGGAAGAACGAATGGCCAATCATCAATCCAGGCCACGATGAAGTACAATATCACTACCCGCTTCCTTTGCCCCAACGGAAGTTTAAAAACCAAACCAGTTACAGTGGTAACTTTTCTTATAAAGAAAATTTTGATAAACCTAATCTCCAGCCGGACTGGATATTCCTGCGGCATATAAAGGAGCCATGGTATTCACTTAATAATAAGAAAGGTTTTCTCACACTTACCTTACGGCCCGAAACTGTAGCAGGAAATCTTAACCCATCGTATGTAGCAAGGCGTCAACAGCATGCAACTTTTGAAGCAGCTACTGCTATGATATTTCAACCTTCAGCTAGCAATGAAAAAGCCGGCTTGCTTTGCTTCATGAAAGAGACTAATTTTTACTTCCTATGCAAGTCCATTGACAACAAACAACCTGTTGTACAACTTTACAAGTCTACCAAGGAAACTAAGAAGCTGCAGCTACTGGCGTCACAGGTATTGCCTTCTACGGCAACCGGTGCCATACAGTTCAAAGTTGTAGCCAATGCTGATAATTATTCCTTTTATTACAGCACCAACAATAAGAACTGGAACCTGGTAAAAGATAATGTTGATGGAAAATTTCTAAGTACAAAAGTAGCTGGTGGATTTGCGAATAACTTTGTAGGCAGCACGATTGGTTTGTATGCTACATCTTCAGGCGCGCCTTCTGGTAATATTGCAAACTTCGATTGGTTTGAGTACAAGGGTAATGATGAAGTTTACAACACCAGCAACAGGCGGAAATAAACATGAGTTAATCATGAGCGAACAAAAAGAAATAACCATTTACGATATAGCCGAAAAGCTAAAGATCTCTGCCGCTACTGTAAGTCGTGGTTTAAAAGGCAATACTGCCATCAGCGAGAAAACACGTAAGAAAATACTGGATAAGGCAAAGGAGATGGGCTATCGTTCCAACAACTTTGCAAGTAACCTGAGGAAGAATAAAACGCACACCATTGGTGTACTAATGCACGAATTGAACAGTACGTTCATGCTGTCAGTACTTACCGGTATAGAGCAGGTAATTGGTGAAACGGATTATGATATACTGATCGCTCACTCTGCAGAAAGTGGTGTAAAAGAAGTTGCCAATGCGCACAACCTGTTTCATAAACGTGTAGATGGATTGATTGCATCGCTTGCACTTGATACACCTAACCTCGATCACTTTGAAGAATTTCATAAGAAGAATATCCCCGTGATTTTTTTCGACAGGGTAGAAGAGAACAACGGAGGTACCAAGGTGATCATCAACAACTACAAAGCTGGTTACGATGCTACCAAACATTTAATAGACCAGGGATGTAAACGCATAGCACACATCACCGGCAACCTGAAGCGTAATGTATACAACCTGCGACACAAGGGATATATGGCGGCCCTGCAAGATCATAAGATAAAGCTGAATGAAAAGCTGGTATTTGTAAACAACCTTGACCGCGAAAATTGTGTTCAGGCCGCAAAGCAACTGCTGGCCATGAAACAACCGCCCGACGGACTATTTGTTACCAACGATTTTTCTGCAGCTATATGTATGCAGATATTCAAAGAAGCAGGTGTTAACGTACCGGCTGATATAGCTGTGGTTGGTTTTAATAACGATGCTATTAGTTCATTGATAGAACCGAAGCTAACAACCATCAACTACTCTGGTCATAATGTAGGCGCCACCGCTGCTCGTGTACTTATCAACCACCTGAAAGGTGTAATAGATATCACACAAACAAACACTATCGTGCTAAACTCCGAGTTGATCGTCCGTGATTCTTCAATGAAGAGTCTATAGAACGTAGAATAAAAATGAGCTATAGCTACATCCAGAACAAGCTATAGAGTTATTTTCATCTTGATTGTTCATCAAAAATTGACTTTGCCTGGTGCAGTTTTTCATTTTACATTTTACATTTTGCATTAAATAAAAATCAATTGAAAGGATTAGATAAATATTCAGCCTTCATCTTCGATATGAATGGGACAATGATAGATGACATGCAATATCACATAAAGGCATGGCATGGCATACTCAATGGATTGGGAGCCAACATCAGCATGGAACGCATGAAAGAAGAGTGTTATGGCAAAAACCACGAGCTGCTGGAACGCATCTTCCCCGGCAGGTATAGCCACGAAGAAAAGGATAAGATGAGTTATGAAAAAGAACGGCAGTACCAGGAAGCTTTCAGGCCTGAGTTAAAACTGCTGGACGGCCTGCACGAGTTTCTGCAGCAGGCACATGAAAAAGGAATCAAAATGGCAGTTGGATCAGCTGCTATTATGTTCAATCTTGATTTTGTACTGGATGGTGTAGACATTCGAAAATACATTGATGCTGTTGTAAGCGCTGATGATGTTAGTAACAGCAAACCCGACCCAGAAACATTTTTAAAGTGTGCTAAGAAACTTGGAGTGCCTGCAGAAAATTGCCTTGTATTTGAAGATGCACCAAAAGGTGTAGAAGCAGCTCTGAATGCTGGTATGGATTGCGTGGTTCTTACTACCATGCATACAGCCGATGAATTTGCAGCTTACAAGAATGTTATAGGTATTATAGATGATTATAAAGGATTAACCATCTAATTATGCAGTTCCAGATAATACTTTATTAAAAACTGGAATAAACAACCGGCAATAAACTTGTGTCAACTCGTAAAACCTAACATTCTCACGACTGACGTCTATGTCTTGTCCTGAAAAAAGTTGACCATTTTTTGTTTGTTTTTTTATTGCTACGTTGATGTTTGCCGTCAAAAAGATGCGGTGTCTTGCTCTGTTAAAGCGAGCCGCCCCCGCATCTCTTTAACTACT